>NZ_JBWKVH010000017.1:0-137406 GCF_059421605.1 Cupriavidus sp. GW821-FHT02F09 | reverse complement strand
CCGGCCGAGTACGAGGATTTAAAGGTGGAAGCTGCCTGAGAAAGTGTCCAGGTTTACTTGACCACCACAGTCGCCGCGCCGCAGGCGTGGTGAAACTGCAGTTGAAGTTGAAGTTGAAGTTGAAGTTAAGCAGTCCCCCCATTGAACCCAAGCCATCAACGTTGAAGCTGATCCTCACCCACCCCGGGAAAAAGCAAACCCATCATGCCTAAACGAAGCCCCCCACTCCTCCTCTTCGCCCTCCCGGCCCTGATCGTCTTCTTCGCCTTCTTCTGCCTGCCCATGGCAAAGCTGCTGGCGATCAGCGTCACGGGTGAAAAAGGCGCGAGCGTTTACTGGACCGTCATCTCAAGCGAGCGCTATCTGCACAGCCTGATGGTCACCGTGCTGCTATCGGCAACGGTCACGCTGGCCACCCTGATCATCGCCGGCATCACCGGCACCTTCCTGGAGCGCAACGCCGTGCCCGGAACGGCTCTGCTGGTCGCCATGCTGACGTTCCCGCTCGCCTTCCCCGGCGTTGTCATCGGCTTCATGGTCATCATGCTGGGCGGGCGCAACGGCCTGCTCGCCATGGTGGGCGACTGGCTGGTGGGAGACCGCTGGACCTTTGCGTACGGTCTCGCCGGCCTGTTCGTCGGCTACCTGTACTTCTCCATCCCGCGCGTGATCCTGACGGTGATGGCAGCCGTTGCCAAGCTCGACGCATCGCTGGAAGAAGCCGCCCGATCGCTCGGCGCGGGCCGCTGGCGCGTGGTGCGCGACGTGATGTTGCCCGCGCTGATGCCGGCCATGATTTCCAGCGGCGCGATCTGCTTCGCCACCAGCATGGGCGCCTTCGGCACGGCCTTCACGCTGGCCACGCAGCTCGATGTCTTGCCGCTGACCATCTACAACGAGTTCACCAACTACGCCAACTTCGGCATGGCCGCCGCACTGTCCCTGCTGCTCGGCACGGTCACCTGGGCCTTGCTGGCGGTGGCGCGCTGGTTCTCGGGCGACGCTGTCGCCGCTACTGCCTGAGGCTACCCATGATGACGTCTTCCCGCCGCGGCAATGCCTACTGGCTGCAGCTCGCGCTTACCCTTCTGGTATGCCTGTTCATGGTGGTACCGGTGGTGCTGTCCGTGCTGGCCGGCCTCACCAACAACATCTTTGTCGGCGTGTCCAGCGGCCTCACCACGCGCTGGCTGGTAGAGGTGTGGGCGCTCTACCGCAACACCATCTTCCTGTCGCTGGGCATTGCCCTGGCATGCCTGGCTTGCACCCTGGTGCTGGGCGTGCCCGCGGCCTACTACATGGCGCTGCGGCGCGGGCGCGTGACGCGCCTGATCGAGGAGCTGCTGATGCTGCCGGTGGCGGTGCCAGGGCTGGCCACCGCGCTTGGGCTGATCCTGCTCTATGGTGGCTGGCAGGCGTTCCGCACGAGCTGGGTGTTTATCCTCGTGGGCCATGTGCTGTTTACGTTGCCGTTCATGGTGCGCTCGGTGCTGGCCATCATGTCGGCCATCGATATCCGCACGCTGGAGGACGCTGCCGCCAGCCTGGGCGCAAACCGCCTGCAGCGCTTCTTCACCGTGGTGCTGCCGAACTGCCGCCAGGGCATCCTGGCCGGGGCGCTGATGGTGGTAACGCTGTCGGTGGGGGAGTTCAACCTGACCTGGATGCTGCATACGCCCACCACGCAGACGCTGCCCGTGGGGCTGGCCGACAGCTACGCCTCGATGCGGCTGGAGATCGGCTCGGCCTACACCATCGTGTTTTTCTTCATGATCATCCCGCTGCTGGTGCTGATGCAGGGCTTGTCCGCGCTGGGCGCGCGCGCCCGCAAGCACCAGCCGCTTGCCGACGGCGTCGACGCCAGAACGATCCCCGGCACCGATCCGCTCTCCACTTCCGAGGCCCGCCATGCATGAACCGACCACCATCACGCTGCGCCACTGCGGCAAGACCTTCGCCGACGGCACGCTGGCGCTGCAACCGCTCGACCTAGACATCGGCGCAGGCGAGACCGTGGTGCTGCTCGGCCCCTCGGGCTGCGGCAAGACCACCACACTGCGCATCATCGCCGGGCTGGAGTTCCCCGACGCCGGCGGCGTGGTGATGTTTGGCGACAACGATGTGACGCCGCTGCCGATCGAGCAGCGCGGCGTGGGCATGGTGTTCCAGAGCTACGCACTGTTCCCCAACATGACCGTGGCGGAGAACATCGCCTACGGCCTGCGCGTGCGCCGCATCGACGCCGCCGCGCGCCGCCGCCGGGTGGACGAGATGCTGGCCATGATGCATCTGGGGCCTTTTGCCGAGCGGCGCATCGACCAGTTGTCCGGCGGCCAGCGCCAGCGCGTGGCGCTGGCCCGCGCCATTGCCGTGCAGCCGCGCGTGCTGCTGCTCGATGAGCCGCTGACCGCGCTGGACGCCAAGCTGCGCGACGCCTTGCGTGCCGACATCAACCAGTTGCTGCGCAGCCTGCATATCACCGCCGTCTACGTCACCCACGACCAGGCCGAGGCAATGGCGCTGGGCGACCGCATCATCGTGATGGACCGTGGCCGCATCGCGCAGACCGGCACGCCGCAGCAGATCTACCGCGCGCCGGCCAATGCCTTCGTGGCGGATTTCATCGGCACCATGAACCGCCTGCCGGCCGTGCTGGAGGCCAATGCCTGGCGCGTGCCGGGCGGCCTGGTGCCACGCCATGGCACCGCCGCAAGCCTCGCCGCCGCGCCCTCGCCGCGCGCCGAACTGCTGTTCCGCCCCGAAGACGTCGCGCTGGCACAGGCCGAGGATGCCCACCTGGGTGGCTCGGTCGTCACCGCGCTGTTCCTGGGCAACTACACACGCTTGCTGGTCGACGTGGGCGCGCCGGCGCCGCTTGTCGTCGACACCACCCGGCGCGATGGCTGGCTCGCGGGCGACCGCGTGGGCCTGCGCCTCGATACCGGCCACCTGATCACGCTCCCCGAAGCGCTCTGCGCATGAACACCACCAACGACAACCCGGCCGGCACCTACCTGCTGGCCCACATCACCGACCTGCACATCAAGGCCGGCGGCAAGCTGTCCTACCGCATGGTAGACACCGCAGGCGCGCTGCGGCGCTGCATCGCGTCGCTGCTGGCGGCGCCGCAGCAGCCCGACTCCGTCGTCATCACCGGCGACCTGGTGGACTTCGGCACCGAGGAGGAATACCGCTTCCTGCGCGGCATCCTGCAAACGCTGCCGATGCCGGTGCGGCTCTTGCCCGGCAACCATGATCACCGCGCCACGCTGCGCCGCGTGTTTGCCGATCACGATTACCTGTTCGCCAACGGCGACGGTGACGCGCCGGTTCACTACAGTGTGGAGGCCGGGCCACTACGCCTGGTGGCCTTCGACTGCACGGTGCCGGGAAAGCCGGGCGGCCGGGTCGATCCCGCCGCGCTGCCGTGGCTCGAGGCCACGCTCGCGGCCGAACCTGGCAGGCCTACGCTGTTGATGCTCCACCACCCGCCCTTTCATACCGGCATCGGCCACATGGACCAGCAGGGCCTGAAGGATGCAGCGCTGCTGGAGGCGGTGGTGCGCAGGCACCCGACCGTCGAGCGCGTGTTGTGCGGCCACCTGCACCGGCACATCACGCACCGCTTTGGCGGCACCATCGCCATGACGGCGCCGGGTCCCGCGCATCAGGTCACGCTCGATCTCGATCCGCAGGCGGCCTCGCGGTTTCGCATGGAGCCGCCCGGCTACCTGCTGCATCAGTGGGATTCCGCGCATGGGCTGGTCAGCCACGCGGCGGTGATCGGTGACTTTGGCGCAGACCATCCTTTCTTCGATGCCGCGGGCAAGCTGATCGACTGACTGGCCGGTCGGTCAACTAAGAAGGCATCGGCAAATCGGCCTGCAACAGGTTGCATCCCCCGGGCGGGGGGCCTATCCGGCGGCGCGAAACCGTGGGCCAAAAAAAACCCACTGCCGGGTGGTAGTGGGTAACAAAAGTGGTATGGGCGAGTCGCGGAAATCACCCATGCGTGCATGGTGACACCAGACGTGCGCGAACAAAATAATCCTTCTGGACTAGTGCCCATCCCTGCGCCAAGCCGCCGGCGCCCGCATGCGGCAGATCATTTCCCGCGAGCGCCAGCGCACAGGCGATCTGCAGGGCGGCACCACGCCAGACCCCGCTGCGCCCCACCCTTCCTTTCCCCTCTTTAGTGGGGAAATAGACAAGCCCACCATAATCGAGTCCAATTCGCCTTGGCGCTCGCTTCGACCGGGGCGCAGCGCGTCACATTTTGCTCCACTTGTTCCATCGGCCGCAGCCTGCGCGCCGTGCGCCGGCCAACCCCAACCCATGCTCAACGCCCACCTGCTGCTGATCGACGACCACACCCTGTTCCGCACCGGCCTGCGCCTGGTGCTGGCAGACAGCCCAAGCGTGGCGAGCATCATCGAGGCGGGCTCCGTCATGGGCGCGGTAGAGGAACACCGCGCCGCCAGCGTGGATATCATCCTGCTGGATATCCAGATGCCCGGCCTCAACGGAATCGAGGGCATCAAGGTGTTGCGCCGCCACTTCTGCGCAGCGCGCATCCTGATCGTGTCCGGCACCTCCGGGCTGGAAACCATTCCCGCCGCCGCGCGCAAGGAGATTGCCGGCTTCCTGCCAAAATCCGCGGGCAGCGTCGAGATCGAAGACGCCATCGCCTCTTGCCTTCGCGGTGACACGTACTTCAACGCCGGCGCCGACTGCGGCAACCCGGATGGCCATGCCAGCGGCAACGCGTACCAGGGCTACCAGGCCAGCTCGCTCACGCCGCGCCAGCTCGAGGTGCTGGACCAGCTCAGCCAGGGCCGCTCCAACAAGATCATTGCCTATCATCTGGGGCTCTCGGAAAACACCGTGCGCGTCCACGTGGCGGCCATTCTCGATTACCTGGGCGTGGTCAGCCGCGTCGAGGCGGTGCTGGAGGCACAGCGCCGTGGCCTGGTGCAGACGGGCAGGTAAGCCATGGCGTTTCTCCTCCCTCGCTTTGACGAACCGCGGCTGCTGGCCGCGCAAATGGAACTGATCGACCAGAGCTTCGGCATCGCCATGCTGGGCTGCGCGCTAGCGGCGTTCATCCTGGCCCTCGGCCTGGTCCTTGGCGGCGGGCATCCGGGTGCGTTGCCCTGGGCGCTGACGATGGGGCTGGCCTGCGCCGCCGGGCATTTCGGGCGGCGCCTGATGCCCGAGCGCACGGCCGAAGCCCATGCCGGGCGCTACGCGCGCAGCATGACGCTGCTGCTGACGCTGATCGGCGCGCTCTGGGGACTGGCGGCGTGGCTCTACATGGATGTGAGCACGCCCGCGACGGTGATCTGCATCCTCTCGCTGATCGCGGGCATGAGCGCGGCCGCGCTGGCGGTGTTCTCCGCCTGCCTGCCGGTTGCCGTGGGGTTCTTCATCCCGGCCATCGTGCCGGTCTGGGCGGTCTTCATCGCCACCGGCGACGTCGCCTACCTGCCCATGTTCCTCGGCGCGCCGCTTTATCTCATGGTGCTGATGATCTTTGCGCGCAACTATGCGCGCGTGGCACGGCACGGCATTGCGCTGCGCTTTGCCAATGTGGAGCTGATCTCGCAGTTGCGCGAACAGACAGCCCGCGCTGAATATGCCCAACGCGAGGCCGAGGAAGCCAACCGCGCCAAATCCGTGTTCCTCGCCTCGGCCAGCCACGACCTGCGCCAGCCCCTGCATGCGCTCGGCTTGTTCGTGGTCACGCTGGGCCGCTCCGAGCTCACCGACAAGCAGCGCCAGTTGCTCACGCACATCGAGGCTGCCTCCGGGGCGGCGCGCGAAATGCTCAACACGCTGCTGGACTTCTCCAAGGTGGACGCGGGCGTGATCACCGCCCGGCCGCGCGCCTTCCGCCTGCAGCCCTTGCTCTACAAGCTGGAGAACGAGTTTGCGCCGCAGGCCGACGGCCGCGGCCTGTTCTACCGGACCCGGGATACCACCGCCACGGTGTTCGCCGACCCGACGCTGGTCGAGCTGATCCTGCGCAACCTGATCGCCAATGCGATCCGCTATACCACCCAGGGCGGCGTGCTGGTGGCATGCCGCCGCCGGGGTGAGCGCACGATGATCGAGGTCTGGGATACCGGGATCGGCATTCCCATGACCCAGCATCGCGCGATCTTCAAGGAATTCCACCAGTTGGGTAATCCGGAGCGGGACCAGCGCAAGGGCCTCGGGCTAGGCCTGGCTATCGTGGAAGGGCTGGCGCGCACCATCTCCACCCGGATCCTGCTGAACTCTCGGCCTGGCCGCGGATCGGTCTTCCGCTTCGCCCTGCCCCTGACTGAGGACCGCGCCGAAACCCAGCCCGCCGGCTTGCATCACAAGCCGAGCCTGAAGGGATTGCGCGTGCTGGTGATCGACGACGACCAGGAAATCCGGGTCGCCATGACGGCGCTGCTGGAGAGCTGGCAATCGGTGTGCCTGGCCGTGGAGTCCGAGGAAGACGCGCTGGCCGCGCTTGGCGCCTTCCAGCCCGACCTGCTGCTGGCCGACTATCGCCTGCGCAGCGAGCGCACCGGCCAAGAAGCCATGATGGCGATCCGCGAGCGGCTAGGACACGCCATTCCCACCGTCATCATCACCGGCGATACCGCCCCGGACCGCCTGCGCAGCGTCCATGCCGGGGGTGCCGCGCTGCTGCACAAGCCAGTTGTGGCGCATCAGTTGCATACAGCCATGACGGCGCTGTTGCGCAATGCCGGCTGGCGACAGGACATCCCCCGGGGCGCCGCGGTCCGGGCAACACGCGCCGAAGGCTGACGGGCGCGTCTGCCCCGCTTTTATCCCGTCTTGATTCATGCTTTTTTCGTATTAATCAATCCGTCCTATTAATTGGACTTAGTGCCAACGCCCACCCACACTGCATCGTGACAGCAGGCACGGGCGTCACTGGCAAGCCGTATTGCTTCCGCTAACGTGCCGCGAGGTTCACCGACCCCAAGTCACCGATCCCAAGCGAGGAGCAACCATGAGCACGCAGCCCCAACTGCCAAGACACGACCTGCTGATCGACGGCAAGCGCCTGCCACCCGGCACCGGGGAGTACTCCACCGACATCAATCCGGCCACCGAGCTCCCGATCGCCCTGGTCGCGCAGGGCAGCGCGGCCGACGTCGACCTGGCCGTGACCGCCGCCCGCGCCGCGCTCAAGGTCTGGTGCGGCCTGCGCGCGGCCGAGCGTGGCCGCATCCTGTACCGCTTTGCCGACCTGCTGGAAGCGAACCAGGAAGAGCTGATCGCGCTGGAAAGCCTGGATGCCGGCAAGCCGCTGGCCGCCGTACGGCGCCAGGACATGCCGGCGGTGATCGACACCATGCGCTATTACGCAGGCTGGGCCGACAAGATCAACGGCCAGGTGGTGCCAACCCGCCCCGGCGCGCTGACCTACACCGTGCGCGAGCCGGTGGGCGTGGTCGCCGCCATCGTGCCGTGGAATTTCCCGCTGATGATCGGCATGTGGAAGATCGCCCCTGCGCTGGCCTGCGGCTGCACCCTCATCGTCAAACCCGCCGAGATCACGCCGCTGACCGCGCTGCGCGTGGGCGAGCTGGCACTGCAGGCCGGGTTGCCGCCCGGCGTGCTCAATATTGTCACCGGCAAGGGCAGCGTCGTGGGCAATGCGCTGGTGGCCCATCCCGGCATCGACAAGGTGACGTTCACCGGCTCGCCCGGCGTGGGGCGCGGCATCATGCAAGGCGCCGCCGCCAACTTCAAGCGCGTCACGCTGGAGCTCGGCGGCAAGTCCGCCAACCTGATCTTCGCCGACGCCAACGTGGATGCCGCGGTGCGCGCCGCCGCCTCGGGCATCTTCTTCAATGCGGGGCAAGTCTGCTCGGCCGGCTCGCGCATCCTGGCGCAGCGCGAGGTCTATGACGAAGTGGTGGAAAAGCTGGCGGCGCGCGCCGCCTCGATCCGCGTGGGAGACCCCGCCGCGCCGGACACCACCATGGGGCCGCTGGTGTCGTCCGCGCAGATGAAGACCGTGCTGGACTATGTGGAGATCGGCAAGCGCGAAGGCGCCATCGCCGTGACCGGCGGCGAGCGCGTGGGCGGCAAGGGCTACTATGTGCAGCCCACCGTATTCGCCAACGTCCGGCACGAGATGCGGGTCTCGCAGGAGGAAATTTTCGGACCGGTTGCCAGCGTGATCCGCTTCGAGGACGAGGCCGACGCCGTGCGCATCGCCAACGGCACCGCGTTCAGCCTGGCGGCGGGCGTGTGGAGCGCCGACATCGGCCGCGTGCACCAGGTGGCCGCCGAGCTCAAGGCCGGCACGGTGTGGATCAACACCTATGGCCACACCGACGTGCGCCTGCCCTGGGGCGGGGCCGGCGACTCGGGGCTGGGCCGGGAGCATGGCGACGCTGCCATCGACAACTTCACCGAGCCCAAGGCGATCTGGCTGTCGCTGCGGCAATAGTGGCCAACCTGCGGCGCGAGCGTGGAGCGGGGGCGGCCATTCTTGCGCGGGGCTACATCTTCGGGATGCGCAAGGTCTTGCTGATCATCAGCGAGCCGGAGAGCACGAACAGCAGCGCGAGCGGATGCAGGTCCGCAGGGCCGATCGACCACACGCCGCCGTAGAGCGCATCGCCCACCCGGCCCTGCCGCGCGCAAAAGGCCAGCACGGCAGTCAGCAGCACGCTGGTGGGAATCGGCGTGCCCTCGAAATACGCTACCTTGCCGCTGCCCTCGGACAAGGTCTCGGCGGTGACATTGAAGCGTGCCAGCCGGCTCACGCCGCAGCAGACGAAGTAGATCAGCGCCGCCATGTCCCAGCCGCCGCGCATGCCCGCGGCAAACGCCAGCGTGGCCGGGCCGACCCCGAAGGAAATGATGTCGGCGAGCGAGTCCAGCTCGCGGCCCAGCGCGGAATGCTGGTGGCGCCAGCGCGCGATGCGCCCGTCCAGCACGTCGAAAATGAAGGCCGCAGGCGCCAGCGCTGCCGCCGCCATGAAATGCGCTGGCAAACCCGAAGCGATGTAGAACATGGCGAAAAACACCGATGCCATGCCGCAGGCGGCGTTGCCCAGTGTGAACAGATCGGCAAGATGCAACTCGCGGATCATGGAGAAATGCTTGGGACGTTCTGGTGTGGATGCCATGGCGGCGGGCTCCTGAATCCTCTGGCGCGTAAGACTGTCGGAATGACGGTCGGAAAACAAGGTTTGCCCGCAACAAGCAAACCAGGCAATCGATCTGGCTAGTCTGGCTAGAAATGCAATCCCGCTGCGCGCAGCGCGCTTGCGGTCTGCGCGGCGCTGGCATGATGCACAGCCTGCCAGCCGAGTGCCGTTGCCGCAGCCACATTGGCCGCGTTGTCGTCGATGAACAGCAGCTCTCCTGGCGCGATGCCCGGCAGGCTGGCATCGATGCGCGCCTGCATGAGCCGGTAGATGGCCGGGTCGGGCTTGGCCACGCCAACCTCGCCGGACACCAGGATATCGCGGAACCATGACAGAAAATCGCCAATACGCTCGGCATAGGGATACGTTTCGCTGGACCAGTTGGTCAGGCCGAACAGTGGCACCTGCGCGTCGTGCAGGCGCTGCAGCAGGGCCACGCCATCGGCCAGCGTACCGCGCAGCATCTGCGGCCAGCGGCCATAGAACGCGCGGATCAGGCCGGCCTGCGCGGGATGCTCGGCCACCAGGGACTCGGTGGCCTCGTGCAGCGGCCTGCCGGCATCCTGGCGGATATTCCACGCCGGCGAGCACACCTCCGACAAGAACCGGGCGCGCTCCTGTGGATCCGGAATCAATTCGCGATACAGGTATTCCGGGTTCCAGTCGAACAGCACACCACCAAAATCGAACACTACGGCACGGACAGTCACGGTATCTCGTCAGCTGCGTTGAGGACAAGGCTGCATTCTCGCAGAGTCTGCGCCGCGCCCAGTATGAGAATTGGCTCAATCCGCGAGCCGGCCCTGGGTTTTACGCTTGGCATCAGCAGTCCATCCGGACCCACATTGCGCCGAGACCTTGGAGACCCATCCATGCGCCTGTTCTTGCCAAAGCCTTTCCTGCACGGCTGCCTGCCGCGCATTCTGCCGCGCTGCCTGCCACCCTGGCTGGCCTTGCTCTGCTTTGCCTTGCCCGCGCATGCCGACGCGGGCGATCGCGATCAGGCACGTGCGCTGCTGGCCCCTCCCACCGCGCAATGCGGAGCGCCGGCCACGCTGATCGCGAACCTGCGGGACGAAAGCGAGGGCACGCCGTCGATCGGGCGAAGGGTCGCGCTGGAGGCGGTGGTCACGGCCGACTACTCGGGCGCCGACGGCCTCAGCGGCTTCTTCGTGCAGCAGGCCGACGCCCAGCGCCAGCGCCGTCCCGGCGTATCCGAGGGCATGTTCGTCCATGCGCCGCGCGCGGCTGCGCGGGCGGGCGACCTGGTGCGCGTGCTCGGCACGGTGGAGGAGCGCGCGGGCCAGATGCGGCTTAGGCTGTCCGGCCCGGCCACGGTGTGCGCGGCGGGCCAGGCGGTCACTCCGGAAACCATCACGCTGCCCACGCCGCACACGGGCTCGCTGGCGACCTATGAGGGCATGCTGGTGCGGCTGCCGCAGACCCTCACCGTCAGCGAGACCTTCGAGCTCGGCCGCTACGGCAGCGTGGTGCTCAGCCTCGGCCGGCCGCCGCTGCCCACCAACGTGGCCTTGCCCGGGGAAGCCGCCGCCGCACAGGCTGCCGCCAATGCGCTCAATCGCCTGGTGCTGGACGACGGCTACAGCCGGCAAAACCCGCCGCGCGTCATCCATCCCGCACCGGGCCTGAGCGCATCGAACACACTGCGCGGCGGGGACACCGTCGCCAATGTGCGGGGCGTGCTGGAATGGCGCGCAAACGCCTGGCGCGTCCAGCCGCTCCCCAGTGCGCCGCTGCCGGCGTTCCAGCGCACCAATCCGCGCACCGGCGCCCCGGCGCGCGTCGCCCGCACCGATCTGCGCGTGGCGGCGTTCAATGTCGAGAACTACTTCAACGGCGACGGCCGCGGTGCGGGCTTCGATGACCCCGGCAATCGCGGCGCCAAGACGCCTGCCGAGTTCGCCCGCCAGGAAGCCAAGATCCTGAGCGCATTGCAAGGCCTGAATGCCGACGTGATCGGCCTGATGGAAATCGAAAACAATGGCCATGGCGAGCTGAGCGCCATCCACCGGCTCGCGGGCAAGCTCGGTCCGGACTGGCGCTTCATCCATCCTGGCCGGGAGCAACTGGGCGGCGACGTCATCAAGGTCGCACTGGTCTACAACAGCCGCACCGTGGAACCCGTCGGCACGCCGGCCACCCTGGCGCTGGGCGCGAGAACCCGCCAGCCGCTGGCCGCCACCTTCCGCCTGCCGGGCCATCCCGCCAAGCTTACGGTGGTGGTGAACCATTTCAAATCCAAGCGCTGCAACGACGCCCGCGGCGTCAATGCGGACCAGCGCGATGGCCAGAGCTGCTGGAATCCCACGCGCGTGGCGGCGGCCAGCCGCATTGCCGACTGGCTGGCCACCTCGCCCACCGGCGTGCCGGACGATGGCAAGCTGGTGATTGGCGACCTCAACAGCTACGCACAGGAAGACCCGATCCGCCTGCTGGCAGAGCGCGGCTATGCGGACATGATTGCGCGCTTCGCAGAAGCCGGCACCCCATCCTACAGCTATGTCTTTGGCGGCGAGGCCGGCTACATCGACCACGCGCTCGCCGATGCGGGGGCGGCGAGCCGCACCCTCGCGGCGCGCCATTGGCACATCAACGCCGACGAGCCGATTTCCCTGGCCTATGCGCTGGCCCACAAGAGCGAGGCGCAGCAGCAATCCTTCTATGCACCCGACGCCTATCGCTCTTCCGACCACGACCCGCTGGTGGTCGACCTTGCCATGCGCAGCGATGGCGTGGCCACGGGCGGCACAGCGGGCACAGACGACAGCGCGGGAAGTACGAGCACTCACACTGGCACCAGCGGTGGCAACGGCGCGAATGGCAGCAAGGAATCCATCGAGAAGGCGCAAGCCGGCGCTGGCGCCACGGATCCCTGGCTGCTCTGGGCGTTGGCGGTCGCCACGGCGCTCACCGCGTGGCACTGGTTTGTGCGCCGCGTCCTGCCGCGCTGGCGGGCGTGAGCCGCGTGCTTCTCCGGGGCGGCCGGGGGGAGGCGGTCAAATGTATGCCAGCCATTCATGCCCCTGTCACCTGCGCTCAATAGCATCACGGACTTTGCAAAACCCAACCCATCGAGCCGCCCCACATGCGCCTGTCCGTCCTTAGTGCCGCCCTGCTTGCCATCGCCCTGCCCGCTCATGCCGACCTGATCATCAGTGAGGTCGTGGAAGGCACCTCCAACAACAAGGCCGTCGAACTGTACAACCCGGATGCTACCGCGATCGACCTGTCGCAATACAAGCTGCAGCAATACAACAACGGCGCCACGGCGCCCACCAGCACCTTCACGCTCAGCGGCACACTGGCACCCGGCGCGGTCTACGTGATGGCGCATACCAGCATGGCGGCCACACTCGGCAGCCGCCTGAACCAGGTCATCGCATTTACCTTCAACGGCGACGACGCGCTGGTACTGACGCGCGCGGGCACCGTGATCGACCGTTTCGGGCAGGTCGGCGTGCAGCCTGCCGGCGGCGCCTGGGGCACCGGCGCCTCCACCACCAAGGACAACACCTTGCGCCGCAAGGCCGGGCTGGTCGCCGGCGACACCGACAGCACCGGGGCCTTCGATCCGGCGCTGCAGTGGGACGGCTTCGGCACCGATGCCTTCGCCGACCTTGGCTACTACAACAACGCGCCGGCGCCATTGCCGCCGGTCACCGCGCAGTGCGGCGCCCCGGCCACGTTGATCGCCGATATCCAGGGCGCCGGCGCCACCTCGCCGCTGGCCGGGCAGACGGTCGACGTGGAGGCGGTGGTGACGGCCGACTATCCCGGCACGGATGGCTTCGGAGGCTTTTTCGTCCAGCAGGCGGATGCCCAGCGCCAGAACCGTCCCGGCGTGTCCGAGGGACTGTTCGTGTACGCCCCCTCGACCAGTGCCCGTGCCGGCGACCTGGTCCACCTGGTTGGCAAGGTCGAGGAGAAGTTCGGCCAGACGCAGCTGGCGCTCGCCAGCACTGTGGCGGTTTGCGGCAACGGCCAGACCGTCACGCCCGCGGTAATCACGCTGCCCGCGCAGACCGCGCAATCGCTGGCTGCCTTCGAGGGCATGCTGGTGCGGCTGCCGCAAACCCTCACAGTCAGCGAGACTTATGAACTGGGCCGCTACGGCAGCGTGCTGCTGAGCAACGGCCGCCTGCCGCTGCCGACCAATGTGGCGCTGCCCAAGGCCGGCGCGGCCGCGCAGGCCGCGGCCAACGCACTGAACCGCCTGGTGCTCGACGACGGCTCGAACAAGCAGAACCCGGCGGTCGTGCCGTTCCCCGCGCCGGGCCTGAGCGCGGCCAACACGCTGCGCGGCGGCTACACCGTCAGCAATGTGCAGGGCGTGCTGGAAATGCGCTTTGGCAGCTGGCGCCTGCAGACCGTGCCCGGCGCGCCCGCCCCGGCCTTCCAGGCCACGGCAAACCCGCGCACCAGCGCGCCGGCACGCGCGGCCCAGTCCGATATCCGGGTGGCCTCGTTCAACGTGCTGAACTATTTCAACGGCGACGGCAAGGGCGCGGGCTTCGACGACCCGAACAATCGCGGCGCCAAGACGCTGGCGGAGTTCGAGCGCCAGGAAGCCAAGATCGTGGCCGCCCTCAAAGCGCTGAATGCCGATGTCGTTGGCCTGATGGAAATCGAGAACGACGGCTATGGCGAATTCAGCGCCATCCAGCGGCTGGTCGGCAAGCTCGGTGCGGACTGGCGCTTTGTCGACCCGGGCGTGGACAAGCTCGGCGGCGACGCCATCAAGGTCGCCCTGATCTACAACAGCCGCACCGTGGAGCCCGTGGGTGTGCCTGCCACGCTGGCCATCGACGACAAGAACCGCCAGCCGCTGGCCCGCACCTTCCGCCTGCCCGGCCAGTCCCGCAAGCTCACGGTGGTGGTCAACCACCTCAAGTCCAAGGGCTGCACCGGATCCACGGGCACCAACGCCGACCAGGGCGATGGCCAGAGCTGCTGGAACCCGACCCGCCTCGCCGCCGCCGGCAAGGTCGCCGACTGGCTTGCCACCTCGCCCACCGGCGTCGCGGATGACGGCAAGCTGCTGATCGGCGACCTCAACAGCTACGCCAAGGAAGACCCGATCCGCCTCTTTGCCGACAAGGGCTACGCCGACATGGTGGCGCGCTTCATCGGGGCCGGCGCCTATAGCTATGTCTTTGGCGGCGAGGCCGGCTACATCGACCACGCACTGGCCAATGACGCCGCGGCAAGCCGCATCCGCGCGGTCAGCGAGTGGCATATCAATGCGGATGAGCCCATTGCCCTGGAGTACTCGGTGGCCTTCAAGAGCGCGGATCAGCAAACGTCGTTCTACGCGCCGGATGCCTACCGTTCGTCCGATCACGACCCGGTGCTGGTGGACCTCGCACTGCGCGACAGCAGCCTCGCGCCGGAAGGTGATCAAGGCGGTGCGGGCAACGGCAATGCCGGCGGCGCCACCGCCAGCCAGGGCGGCGACACCGGGACCGGCGCGGCGGACACGTGGATGCTGCTGGTTCTGGCCGGCGCCCTGGCCGCAGCGGCATGGCGCCGCTTGGCAGGCGGCATTGCAGGCGGCGTTGCGCGCCGCTGACAGGCACGCAGACATGCACGTTGACAGGCGGCGCGCCGCTGGCGGGTGGCTGCTGCTGGCGCTGGCGCTGGTCGCGCTCCAGGCTGCCGGGCCTGCGCTGATGCTGGCCCTGCGCTTTGACCGCGAGGCCATGCTCGCGGGCCAGGCCTGGCGCCTGCTGAGCTGCCATTTCGTGCATCTCGGCTGGACGCATTGCCTGCTCAACGTGGCAGGCCTGCTGATGCTGGCGGCGATCCTGCCGGCGCGCATGCGCGCCTGGCAGGTGGTGCCGCCATTGGCGGCCATGACAGGATTGCTGCTGCTAGCCGGCGAGCCGGATCTGCTCCGCTATGCGGGCTTCTCCGGCATCAACTACGGGCTTGCCATGGTCGCCCTGCTGCCCCGGGCCCGCCGCGATGGCCTCGCGGCGATGCTGCTGCTCGCGCTGGCGGCGCGCGCAGGCTGGCAGATTCTGGCGGGGCCCGCCGAGGACGCAGGCGCGTGGCTGGGCGGCCCGGTCGTGGCCAGCGCCCACCTGTACGGCCTGGCCGCCGGCGCATTGCTGGCCTGGCCACGCCGGGAGGCGCCTGCGATGGCTAGGCGCCGGCCGGATTGCGCCTGATGCTGTTGGCCAGGTAGGCCACGATCAGTACATTGGCGATGGCCAGCCCGATGTGAATCGCGCTGGGATGCGCCACCGCCTCGTACAGTTCCACCGGAATGTAGACCGCGCCCGACCATACGCCCAGCCATTTCGCCCACACGCGCTGACGCCACAGGCCGTAGGCCTCCGTGAGGCGCATGGCTGCGTACATCGCGGCGGATCCGCCAATGGCCCACAGCCGCGCGTCGCTCGGATGGGCCATCAGCGACAGGAAGATGGTCGGGTAGCGGCTCCCCGGGTTCAGGTGCAAGCGGGCCACAATGGCCTCGGCCAGCGCCTGCGCATCCCGGTGCAGCAGCGCCACCAGGCCCAGCCCCGCCAGGATCACCAGCACGCCCTTGGCGGCCTCGAACAGGGCGATGCCTTTCAGGCCAGCGCCAGTGCCTTGCTTTGCCATCTTGCTTGTCCTCGTTAGCGGTGAGGTCAGGATCGTACCCCGGCGCGGCCGGCGGCGGCAAACCGGGCGCGGCACGCTGGTAACATCCCCTTGCCGGCGCCATCCGAGGCCCGCCTGAGGTCGCTCCATGAATCCCGAACACCTGCCACTCCTGCTCACCCGCACCATGCCCTACGGCAAGTACAAGGGCCGCGTCATCGCCAGCCTGCCGGGCACCTACCTGAACTGGTTTGCGCGCGAAGGCTTTCCGCCGGGCGAGATCGGCCAGTTGCTGGCCCTGATGCACGAACTCGACCACAACGGCCTGACCAGCCTGCTGGATCCGCTGCGCGGGCGCTATCGGCCCCAGGCGTAGCTCCTCGGAGCGCTGCGGGCCTCAGCTCGCGACGATCCGATGAATCGACCGCCCTGTGGCATCCACCGCCACTGTGGCAGGCATGTCCTCCACCTCGAACTCATAGATGGCCTCCATCCCCAACTCTGCGAAGGCCAGCACGCGTGCCTTGCGGATCGCCCGGGAGATCAGGTAGGCCGCGCCACCCACCGCGATCAGGTAGGCCGCGCCGTGGCGGCGGATGGCCTCGATGGCCACTGGCCCGCGCTCGGCCTTGCCGATCATCACCAGCAAGCCCGTCTGCTCCAGCAACTGCGGCACGAACTTGTCCATGCGCGTCGCCGTGGTAGGCCCTGCCGGGCCCACCGCTTCGTCGCCCACTGCGTCGACCGGCCCCACGTAGTAGATCGCGCGATTGCGCAGCGGCACCGGCAGCGGCTCGCCCGCATCCAACATGGCTACCAGCCGCTTGTGCGCGGCATCGCGCGCCGTCAGCAGGCGGCCGCGCAGCCGCAAGGTCTCGCCAACCTGCCATTGCGCCACCTGCGCGGCATCCAGATTGTCCAGGTCGACCACGCGACCTGGCTTGGCGGTCAATGCGCCGGGAATGCCATCCCAGGTATCGGCAGGCGGTGGCTCCAGCCGCGCGGGGCCTGAGCCATCCAGTTCCACCGTGACAAAACGCGTGGCCGCGCAATTGGGAATCAGCGCCACCGGCAGCGTTGCAGCGTGACACGGCAGCGCGGCTACCTTGACATCCAGCACGGTGGCCAGCCCGCCCAGCCCCTGTGCGCCGATGCCGAGCGCGTTGATGCGCTCGAACAGTTCCAGCCGCAGCCGCTCGGTGTCGTTCGCGGGCCCCTTGTCGCGCAGCGCATGGATATCGATGGGGCTGAACAACGCGCGCTTGGCCGCCAGCATGGCCTGCTCCGGCGTGCCGCCCACCCCGACGCCAAGCACGCCGGGCGGGCACCAGCCGGCGCCCATCTGCGGGATGGCGGCGAGGATCCAGTCGACCAGCGAATCGCTTGGGTTGAGCGTGGCGAACTTCGCCTTGACATCGCCGCCGCCGCCCTTGGCCACCACCGTCATCTTGATGGTGTTGCCGGGCACCAGTTCCAGTTGCAGGAAGCCCGGGGTGTTGTCGCCGGTGTTGCGCCGCTCGCCCAGGGCCGAGCCAACCATGGTGGCGCGCAACGGATTGGCGCTATGCGTGTAGCCCCGGCGCACGGCAGCGTCCACCATCTGCTGCACGGACAGCTTTGCTGCGCCATCGCGCGCCGCAAAGCGCACGTCCATGCCCACGGTCATGAAAACCTGCGCCACGCCGGTATCCTGGCAGATCGGCCGGTGCGCCTCGGCGCTCATGCGGCTGTTGACCAGCAACTGCTCGATGGCATCGCGCGCCGCGCCAGCACGCTCGGCGGCAAAGGCGCGCTTGAGCGCCTGCACGAAATCGGCGGGATGGTAGTAGCTGACGTACTGCAGCGCGTCGGCAATGGTGTCGACGACGTCTTCCTGGAAGATCACAGTCATGGCGGGGTGGGCGCAGCATGCCGAACAGCGGCTGCGCGAATCAATTATGTCTATACATAATGACACGCCCCGCCACCGGAAAGCAAATCCCTTGGCCACCCGTCTCCGGACGATCTTCGGGCTGGCTAAGGCTCAGCCCTGACGCTGCAGCACCGTCGAATACGTGAAGCGATCGGCCGGATGCAAGCTCACCACCACTTCGAACAACCGGTCCGACTGGTCGAAATACCGCCGCACGAATTCCAGCGCATGCGCATCGGGCGCGGTGCCCAGCACCTCCGCGAGCGCAGCGGGCACGCCCACCGCCCGCACGGTCTGGCGCACTTCCTTGACCAGGCGCCCGGTAGTCTTGCCAACCAGTTCGCTGATCAGGCCGGGATCTGTCTTGAGCAGCTTGCGGATCTTGGCGCCGTCAGCCGCCATCACGTAGACATCGGACCATGACAACGGATGCGATGGCGCTTCGGGATTGGTGCGCGAGGTCTCGATATGCAGCCAGCGCGAGCCCGGCGGGCAGCCCAGCCGGGTGGCCAGTTCGATGTCCAGCACGATCTCGCGCACGCCGTGGATCACGCGCTGCGTCGCGGCGCCGTATTGCACCAGCTCGTCGATGGTGGAGAGCTTGGGCATGTACTCGCTGCTGCGCGGCGCGGCGGCTTCCACCCGGGTGCCGGCGCGCTTTTTTCGCGAGACCAGGCCTAGCTCCTGGATGCGCATCAGCGCCACCCGCACGGTGCCCCGGCTGACGCCGTGCTTCTCGGCCAGCTCCAGTTCGCCCGGCAGGCTTGACCCGACCGGATAGACCCCGCTCGTGATGTCGTGAATAAGTGCCTTGGTCAACTCGGCGTGGCGTGGCTCCATGGGTTCCCTGAATGATCGATCGATGTGCCTGAGGCGTAGCAAATGCTAGCGCCTGGCGGCCCGCAAGCCAAGCGTAAAGGGTAAACGAGATGCGGATCCGGGTTGACGGTCGGGTGCCACATTCCTAGAATATGTTTAAACATATTTGTAAAATGTACATATAAGCAGTACCGATCATCTCAAACAACCGATCAAAACTACCGATCAAAACAACCAAAACCACCTCGATGATGGAGACAACAATGACCAAGCAACTGGGCGCCACGCTGGCCCTGCTAGCCCTGTCCATCAGTGCGCTGGCGCAAAGCTACCCCACCCGCCCGATCACGTGGATCGTGCCCTTCGCCGCCGGCGGCCCAACCGATGCGCTTGCCCGCAATATCGCGGACCGCGTCGGGCGCGATCTGGGCCAGCCGGTGCTGATCGAGAACCAGGCCGGCGCCGGCGGCACCATCGGCGCGGGCAAGGCGGCAAAGGCCGCGCCCGATGGCTATACCTTCCTGGTCGGGCATATGGGCTATATGGCCGCGGCGCCGTCGCTGTACAAGAAGCTGTCGTATGACCCGGTCAAGGACTTCGAGGGCGTGTTCCGCTTCCCCGACACGCCGCTGGTGCTGCTGGTCGGCGCGAACTCGAAGTTCAAGACCGTGCAGGACCTGGTCGCCTTTGCCAGCGCCAATCCGGGCAAGCTCAACTTCGGCAACGCGGGCGTGGGTTCCACCTCGCATCTGGTCGCCGCCATGTTCGCCCAGCAGGCCAAAATCAAGGTAACCCCGGTCTCCTACAAAGGCGCCGGCCCGGCCCTGACGGACGTAATGGGCGGCCAGGTCGACGGCATGTTCGACCAGACCAACACCGCCCTGCCCCAGGTCAAGGGCGGCAAGGTCGTCGCCGTCGCGCAGACGGCGAAGCTGCGCGTGCCGCAGTTCCCCAGCGTACCCACCGTGGCGGAAACCGTGGTGCCAAACTTCGAGGCATCCACCTGGTACGGCCTGTATGCGCCCAAGGGCACGCCCAAGGACGTCATTGCCCGCAACTACACCGCGTTCGCCAAGGCCATCGCCGACCCGGAGTTCGCCAAGAAACTGGCCGACCAGGGCATCCAGCTGCTGCCGGACGCCGCCTACAAACCCGCCGCGCTGAACCAGCACACCGCGGCCGAAGTGGCCAAGTGGAAGGCCGTGATCACCACGGCGGATATCAAGCTGGATTAGGCATGCAGCATTAGCCCGGCGCCTAAGGCCGCGCCTGCTTTTGGTAGTACGATATCGCCCTTGCACGCGTTGCCGTGTTGTCGGGAGAGAGTTTTGCCATCAGTGGATCGCCGTAGCGCCGGCACATCGCGCGCCCGGGCCAGGACCGAAGAACCATCGCAGAATGAGCTGGCCTATACCGGCCTGCGGGAGCGGCTGACCACGCTGGTCTACCGCCCCGGCGAGCACCTCAACATCTCCACCCTGGTCGACGATCTTGACCTTGGCCGCACGCCCATCAACCAGGCGCTGCACCGGCTGGCCAACGAAGGATTGGTGCAAATCCTGCCGCGCAAGGGCGTGGTGGTCTCGCCACTGTCCATCGACGATGCGCTGCACCTGATCGACGTGCGCCTGGCCAACGAAACGCTGTGCGCCAGGCTGGCCGCCGAGCGCATCACCGCCGCCGGCCTGCACAAGCTCGAAAGCCTGCTGAGCCAGGTGGAAGACGCCGTGGCGCAGCGCAACCTGCCCGAGGTGACCAACCTGGACCGCCTGTTCCACGAGGAAATCGCGCAGGTCTCGGGCAACCCGATCCTGATCGAAATCCTCAAGGTGCTGCACGCGCGCTCGCAGCGCTTCTGGGCCATTTCGCTGTCGTCCGAAGGGCACCTGGCCGAGGTCGGCGCCGAGCACCGCGCGATCCTGAAGGCGCTGCGCGAGGGCGACGGCGCGGCAGCGGCCAGCGCGGTCACGGCCCATGTGCTTTCCTTTCGCCAGGCGCTGCTGCAGGGCCGCCGCGAAACGGTCTTCGCGACGGCGATCGAGGGTTAGCCGGATCAGCTTTCGAGCGGCTTCTTTGCGGTTTCCCGCGCCACCAGCAGCGCCACCAGCGTCAGCGCCACGGCGGCGCTGACATACAGCGAGATCGCCAGCGTCGAGCCGTACGACTTGTACAGGCTGGCGATGATCAGCGGCGCAAAGCCGCCGCCCACGATGCCCGCCAGCGTATAGGCCAGCGATGACCCGGCGTAGCGCACCCGCGTGGGGAACTGCTCGGTCACGAAGGCCGCCTGCGGGCCGTACATCATGGCGTGGATGATCAGCCCGACCACCACCGCGGCGCAGATCTGCAGCGGCTGCGCGCTGTCCATCAGGCGGAAGAACACAAAAGCCCACACCACGGCCAGCAAGGCCCCGGCCATGTACACCGGGCGGCGGCCGAGCTTGTCCGACAGGCTGCCGAACAAGGGCACCGCGATGGCGTTGCACGCCGCGCCGATCATGGTCGCGCTCAGCGCCAGCGGCCGGGACAGGTGCAGCACGCTGGTCACGTAAGTCAGCGTGAAGACCACCACCAGCGCATAGAGCACGTCGGAGCCGATGCGCACGCCGCCGGCCACCAGCAGGCGCCGCCAGTGATCCACGAACACTTCCTTGATCGGCGTCTTGGCCGTGCTCTTGCGCGCTTCCATCTCCTTGAACAGCGGGGTTTCCTCGACGCCCTTGCGCAGCCACAGCCCGAACAGCACCAGCAGCACGCTCGACAGGAACGGAATGCGCCAGCCCCACGCCTGGAAATCTTCCGGGCTCAGCCACAGCGACACCACGGCGATAAAGCCGGTGCCCAGCAGCGTGCCGCACGACGGCCCCACCTGCGTAAACGATGCATTGCGCCCGCGCTGGTGCTGCTCGCCGTGCTCCATCGACAGCAAGACCGCGCCAGCCCATTCGCCGCCGATCGCCGCGCCTTGCGCGAAGCGCAGCGCCACTAGCAGGATCGGGCTCCAGATGCCCCACGACATGTAGGTGGGCAGCAAGCCCATCAGGCCCGTGGCCACGCCCATCAGGATCAGCGTGGCGACCAGCACGAAGCGCCGGCCGAGCTTGTCGCCCAGATGCCCGAACAGCACGCCGCCAAGCGGACGGGAGACATAGCCCACCGCATAGGTGGAAAACGCCAGGATCGTGCCCGTGAGCGGATCGAACGAGGGGAAGAAGACCGCGTTGAACACCAACGCGGCCATCAGGTTGTAGACGGTGAAGTCGTACCACTCCAGCGTGGTGCCGATGGTGCTGGCCGCGGCCAGCCGGCCCATCCTGGGCTTGGCGGCGTGGGTGACCGCATCGAGCGTGCCCGCGGCGCCCTGCGTGGTGGAAATCGTGCTTGCGTTAGTCATCACGCCACCTCCCCGGAGAAGAGCTTCCATTTCAACGCGTAGCGTGCGGCCTGCTGCATCGATGCGCCCAGACGCTTTGCCGCCTCCTGCAGTGCCTGCTCGCTCGCGGCTTCGGCGCTGCTCTCGATCACCAGGATGGGCAGCAGTTGCCGGTCGGTCAGGCTCTCCTTGGGCAGCGGCTGGCTTAGCTCGGCGTCTGGCATCAGCAGGTAGGACTGGACAAAGCCGGGCTGTGCGGACAGTTGCCCGCCAACCTCGCCCGCCAGGTCGACCAGTGCCAGCGGATCTTCCGGCTGCGCCAGCGGCAGCACGGCAATCCAGCTGCCGCTGCCCTGCCCAACGGTGGCGGTGACTTCGCTCACGCGGCGCATCGGCTGGCGCATGCGGTCCAGGTTGGCCACCGACCACGGCGTCTGGCGGCGAAAAGCCGCCTTGTAGGCCGCGGAGGTGAATGCACCGAGCGACTCGGTGCGATACAGGCCGAGATACTTGGGGCCGCCCTGCACGGCCTCATAGCGCGCGGCGGAGATGAAGCCTTCGATGCGGGCGCGCTCTTCCACGTGCTCGCGGTCGTACCATTGATTGAAATCGGCCTCGTCGGCCGCATCCACATTCGACGCGACAAACAGCATGCCCTGCGGGGCCATGCCTGCCGCGCTCTTTGTCGCCGAACTTTCGGTCGCAAACATCTCGCTCATCAAACTCTCCGGTTGCCACGCCAATACAAAGCGGTGAGCTGATGATCGGCGCGATCGCCGCGCGCGACAAACGGGTTTTTCTTCGTGTTTCCGATCAGTTTTTCTGTTCGATCCGCCTGCGTTCGCGCACCAGCTTGGCGCGCGGCCGTGCTTCACTCCGGCGCAAACGGTGCAGGCAGCGAACGCACAAAGCGATCCGATTCGCGGCAGGCCAGATCCGCCACCAGGCGAATCGCCTCCGACGCCGCATGGTCGAGATGGCTCACTACCAGCCGTTGATGCGGCAGCGGCACATCGCAACAGATCACGCGCAGCTCGCCGCGCTCCACCTCTTCACGCACCGGCGCCAGCGGCATCAGCGCATTGCCAAAGCCCGCCTTCACCAGCCGCACGATGGCCGCGATGGAGCTCACGCAGTGCACCTTGCCAACGGGCAGCCCGGCCTTGCGGTACAGCTCCTTGAGCGCCACGTGCGGCTGCGACCCCGGGCTCATGGTGATAGTCGGGTGCTGCAGCAGCGTGGCCAGTTTCCCTTCATCGGGCTGCGCCGCGCCGGGCCGCCCGACCCACCCGATCGCCATCGGCAGGCACGGCGTGCTGGTGATGCCCTCGCCCACCGCGGGGTCCGTCTGCAAGGCGATATCGATGCCGCCGGCGCGCAAGGTCTTGTGCAGCCCTTCCGTGGTCTCGGAAGTGATCTGCACCTCGATGCCCGGATAGGATGATTGCAGGTGCCGCAGGAAGTCGACCAGCCAGGTATGCACCACGCTCTCGATGGCGCCGATGCGCACCAGCCCCAGCAACTCGTGGCCGGAGCGCCCCAGCACCATGATCTCCCGCTGCAACTCCAGCAGCCGCTCGCCGTAGCCAAGCAGGCGCAGGCCCACCGGCGTGAGCCGCAGGTCCCGCGCCTCGCGCTCGAACACACGCGCGCCAATCTCCTGCTCCAGCGAGGCAATGCGATTGGACATGGCGGCCTGGGTGATGTGCAGCTTCTCGGCCGCCGCGCGAAAGCTGCCTAGCCTTGCTACCCACATGAAGGCTTCGACAAAGCGCGTGTTCATGGCCTCGTGCTCCCGGCATCGCCTCCCGGGCCGCCGCGCAGGCTGCCCCCTGCATGGCCACGCTCCCGTGCACCGGGCGGCCGCGTGCGCGCCAGGTTTTGCTGGCCAGGCGCACCGTTGCAGTGCGGCAGCCGCGTCAATGCCGCCCCGGACGAGGCTGGGAGAGACGCTGAATTCGTGCCGGTATCTGCATTTTTATCCGTCATCTGAAATTTCACAAGATTTACAGAGAGATTTTTATGCAAATTCCACGCCAGCGCTCTAGTGGCATTCCCTAGGGCCGCCATGCCCGGCCAGGGCAAGGGGCCGTCCGCGGCGAGCCCCTTGCCTCACATCATCGACGGCAAGGCCGATGCGTACAATGCGGGGCAGTCCATCCAACTGTTCAACCGGCTTCTCCGCCGCAGCGTACGCCATGCCCCGACCGCGCGACCATGCCATCCCCGCCGGCAGCGGCAAGCCTGCCGTCAGGCCCGCACCCAAGAGCACCAACCCACTCGACTACCAGCAAACCGCCCGCCCCGCGGCGGTCATGCCCAAGGAATTCCCGGACGGTTTCGTAGTAGCTGCGCACCGGCACGAACGCGCACAGCTGATCTATGCTGTGGCCGGGGTGATCGAGGTGGCGGCGGGCCACGCCCTGTGGCTGCTGCCAACCCAGCGTGCGCTATGGATGCCGCCAGGCATGGAACACGGCATGCGCGCCCGCGGTGCCGTGTCGCTGCGCACGCTCTATATCCACCCGGAAGCCCGTCCCGGCGCTACGCCGGCGCAACCCCGGCTGGTCAATGTGTCGCCGTTGCTGCGCGAGCTGGTCGTGCGTGCGGCAGCGCTGCCGCTGGACCACGCACCGGGCGGCCGCGAGGACCGGCTGATGCGCGTGCTGCTGGACGAACTCGAATGGTCGCCGGAACAGCCGCTGCCGTTGCCGGCTGGCGAGGACCGGCGCCTGGCGCGCATCTGCGACGCCCTGCGCGACAACCCCGCCGACGCGCGCACGCTGGCCGAATGGGCCCTGGAGGCAGGCGCCTCCAGCCGCACGCTGGCGCGCCTGTTCCAGGCACATACGGGCGTGTCCTTCGTGCACTGGCGCCAGCAGGCGCGGCTGCTGTACGCACTGCCCCGCCTGGCCGCCGGAGAACCCGTCGCAACCATCGCGGCGGAACTGGGCTACGACACGCCCGGCGCTTTCGCCGCTATGTTCCGCCGCTATACGGGCACCACGCCCAGCCAGTATTTCAGGATGTCCGATCCGGCGTAAAGAGTGGCCCGGCCGGCGCAGACGCACCGCCTGGCCGGGCGTATCGTGGCGGGCATGCCCTTTCGCTACAGGCTACAGGCAACGGGTATGGCACGATAACCAGGACCAGGACATGACACGTTCAGACATCGAATTCATCTCCGAAGGCGCCACCCTGCGCGGGTGGCTGTACGCACCGGAGGGCACATGCACGGGCCCCCGCCCCGCCATTGTGATGGCCCACGGCTTTTCCGCCGTCAAGGAGCAGTATCTCGACCGCTACGCCGAGATGTTCGCCGCCGCGGGCTTTGCCGTACTGGTCTACGACCACCGGAACTTTGGCGCCAGCGACGGCACGCCCCGGCAGGAAGTGGACCCGGCCCTGCAAAGGCGCGGCTACCGCGATGCCATTACCTGCCTGTGCAGCCGCGATGATGTCGCGCACGAGCGCATCGGCATCTGGGGCACCAGCTACAGCGGCGGCCATGTGATCGAGGTGGCGGCACTCGACCGGCGCGTGCGCTGCGTGGTATCGCAGGTGCCGCAGATCAGCGGCCATGCCTCCGCGCTGCGCCGCACCCGCGCCGACCTGGTACCGGCCGCGCTCACGCGCTTCGAGGCCGACCGGCTGGCGCGCTTCCGGGGCGAACCGCCGGCCATGCTACCGGCCGTCAGCGCGGACCCGGCCGCCGCCTGCGCCATGGGTGGCGCCGACAGCCACAAGTTCTTCACGGACACCGCCACCTTTGCGCCGGCCTGGCGCAACGAGGTGACGCTGCGCAGCGCCGAACTCGCGCGCGAGAACGAGCCCGGCATCCACATTGCGCGCATCAGCCCCACGCCGCTGCTGATGATCGTGGCCGACCGCGACCTGCTGACCGCCACCGACCTGTGCCTGGCAGCCTATGAACAGGCCTTGCAGCCCAAGCAGCTGCTGATGATTCCGGGCGGGCATTTCACGCCCTACCTGGAACAGTTCGAAACCACCAGCCAGGCTGCGCGCGACTGGTTTGTACAGCATCTCAGGCCGCAATCTCCGGCCATGGCATCTCAGGCCAAGCATCTCAAGCCATAAGGCGGCTGCGCAGGATTGCCAGGCAGCCTCGGAGCGCCCAGCCATTGCGAAACGCGGCTGGCCGGCATGGCGCGGGAATCGGCGGCAAGCCTTCGCCCTCCCCGGCGTAGCCGGCAATTGATGGAAACCGCCGACGCCGGGCAGCGGGCATGCCGCCCGGCACCGGGAGCCGCCTTAGACCTTCGGCGGGTTCAGGGTCGGATCCAGCAGGGATCCGGTGGCATTGTTGAAGACAGGCACGGTTGCCGCCCAATCGTTCACGAAACCATAGGCAGCGCCACTGACAACACCGGCGATGCCGCCAACGATAAAGCCGACACCCGCCGACAGGATGCCCAGACCCAGCAGGCCACCCGAGCTGCCGCCAGTCACGGCGCCCTTGTATACGCCCTGGACCAGGCCGGCAATGCCGCCCAGGACTGCGGCACCCGTGCGGGAGGCGAAGCTGGCGCCCGAAACCTGGTCAAGTTCCATTACGGTCAATTCACGCATTGATTTATTTCCTTGTTGCTGATTAGTGATCGCCAATCATTCCGGGCCGGATTGGCTTCGGCCATCTTGCCGGCATCGATCGCCGGCAGAATTGCTGCCGGCATGCCCACATCCCGTCGCGGGATTCCATCGCCGCCCTTCGTGCCATGAGGCATGCAAGCTCGAGCCCTGCCCTTGCCCGTTCAGCACGGCCTGGCACCCGGGCACACCTCGGGACCGCTGGCGAAACCAGGCTCGGCATCAGACGGGCGCCGAGGGAGAAAATCGCCTTTGGCACTCAGGCCGCCAGCGCCCCGGATTGCTTCGGTATGGTTCCGCTTGCACAGTGCTCAACGCCATCAAACAGGCTTGCTGATCAACTCGCCCGGAGCGGCGTCGATCTCCCCCTGCATGGCTGATTGTGCGGGCAGCATCTCCGGCGCCAGCGCACGTACCGCGCCTCGCTCCAGCACGATCACCCGGTCCGCGCTGCGGATCGTCTCCGGCCGGTGCGCTATGATGATTCGCGTGACCCTCATGGCACGGATGGCCTGGTTGATGCGCTGTTCGCACTCCACATCCAGGTGACTGGTGGCTTCATCGAGAATCAGGATGGACGGCTTGCGGTAGAAAGCCCGCGCCAGCAGCACGCGCTGGCACTGGCCGCCCGACAGCGATGAGCCCATGTCTCCCACCAGGGTCTGATAGGCCATCGGCATGGCGGCAACGTCATCGTGGACCTGGGCCAGGCGCGCGGCTTCCTCGATGCGTGCCATGTCCGGCTGCGGATCGAAGAAGCCGATGTTTTCGGCAATGGATCCGGCAAAGAGAATGTCGTCCTGCATCACGCAGCCGATCATGTCGCGGTACTGGTGCAGGCCCAGCTTGCGGATGTCGACGCCGTCGGCGCTCACCGCCCCTTCCTCGGGTACCAGCAGGCCCAGCAGCACCTTGGCCATGGTCGTCTTACCCTGTCCCGATGGCCCCACCAGGGCAACGGACTCCCCTGGCGCGATCGAGAACGTGCAGCCGTCCAGCACCCACGGCTCGGTCTCTGCGTAGCGAAAACGCAGGCCGCGCACGTCGATGGCGGGCGAGGCCACCAGGCCTTCGGCCGCTGCCGGCGGACGTAGCGTCTTCGTTTCCATGTCGCTCTCGACGCAGGTCAACACGATGTCGGCCAGGCGCTCGCCATGCAGGCGCAACATGCGGAAATCGATGACGGTGTCGATCAGCCCGGACGCCCGGGACGAGAACTGCTCCGCGAAGCTGACGAAAGCCACCAGCATCCCGGCGGAGAACTGGCCGTCGAGCACCAGTCGCGCCGCCAGCCACACCAGCACGACCCGCCCGGCACCGGAGATGATGCCCTGCAAGGTCGAGAAGCTGATCGAAAGCCGCTGGATCGCCACGTTCTTGTTGGTGGTGTCGACCACGGCGTTGGCGTAGATGGCAACGCGCACATCCTGCTTGTTGCCCAGCTTGATCGCCTGGACGCCGCGGATCGATTCCAGCAAGTTCGACTGGGCGCGTGCCGCATAGACGATCTGGTCCTCGTTGGCCTGCCGGAACGGACGGTAGGAGACCCAGCGGATCAGGGCATAGGTGGTGAAGAGTCCCAACTCGAGCCAGGTCAGCATCGGGCTGTAGATGAACAGCATGAGGAGCGTCACGATCGCCATGACGCCGTCGAGCAGCGTGCTGACAAAGCGCGTCGTGAGCGTGCTCTGGATGGTGCCGATCGAGCCAAAGCGCGACACCACGTCACCGATATGGCGCTGCTCGAAATACGACATGGGCAGCTTGAACAGGTGCGAGCAGAGGTTGGCCGTCCACTGCACGTTCAGCAGGCTGGAGAACCATGTCAGCACCCATGCGCGCAGGGCAGCGATGGCATTCTGGAACAGCACCACCATGAGGAAGCCGATGCCGAGCAACGTCAGCAGGTCGACGTCGGCCGACACCAGCACGTGGTCCATCACCCATTGCATATAGAACGGCGAGACGATGCCGAAGACTTCCAGGGCGACCGAGAGCAGCAGCACCTGGAAGAACGCGGCGCGGATGCCGGCCACGCTGCCGATCAGCTTCAGCATCGAGATGGATTCCTTCTCGCGGGTACGCTCGAAGGTGGGCGATGGCAGCAATTCCAGCGCCACGCCGGTGAAATGATCCGACGCTTCGGACAGCGGTACGTCGAGTATGCCGCGGGCGGGATCGTGGATCGTGATCTTGTTGCGGCCGATGCGCTTCAGGACCACGAAGTGATTCAGGTCCCAGTGCAGGATACAGGGGCGCCGCAGCTTGACGAGCTCGCCGAGCTCGAGGCGCAGCGCGCGCGAGGCCAGTCCCAGGCGCGAGGCCACCAGCATCACGTCGGCCAGGGTTGCCCCCTTGAGCGAGGGGCTGAAGCGGCGGCGCAGGCTGACCAGATCGATCTCGCGGCCGAAGTAGCCGGCGACCATCCCGACGCATGCCAGGCCGCATTCCGCCGCCTGGGTCTGGAGCAGCACCGGCAGGCGCTGGCCCCAACCGAACTGCAGTGCTTTCATAAAACTCATGATCCGAGCGATTCCAAGGTGATTTGACGCATGGCGCGATGGCGGAGGATCGTCACGATCCGGCGCGGCGGCCCAGGGCATACAGCGGCGCCAGTACCCACTCGATCAGGCGTCGCCTGTCAAGCAGCACGTCGGCTTCGAGCGCCATGCCGGGCTTGAGCGGCTCATGCTTGCCATAGGCCTGGATGTCCTGCCGGTCCAGCGCGACAACCACGCGGTAGTGCTGTTCCTGCACGTTGCCCTGTCCGGTGAGATTCGCGACCTCCTTCGGCGAGAGCGCGGTGCGCGACACTTCGGTCACGCGTCCCGATTGCTGGCCGAACTTCTGGTATGGATAGGCCTGGTAGCGCAGCACGACAGGCGCGCCGGGGCGGATGAAGCCGATCGCCCGGCTCGGCACCATCAGTTGCGCCTCGAGCTGCGCGCCCTGCGGCAGCAGGGACATGACGGTCTGCCCGGCATTGACGATCTGCCCCGGTTTCGCCAGCAGCGCGCCCACCACGCTTGCCCGCGGCGCGCGCAGGATCACCGAGCGGCGCGACTCGTTCTCGGCCGTCGCCTGGTCGATATCCGCGAGCTTGCGTGCGATCTCGTTGCGCTGGTTGCTCATATTGAGCGGCAGCTCGCGCTGCCGCTGGCGGACCTGTTCGAGCTGTTGCCCGATGTCCAGCCGGTGGCGGACAAGCTCCTGCAGCCTCGCCTGGGAATCGATCAGCACGCCCTCCTGCTGCTCCACCTGGCTATTCGAGGCATAACCCTCGGCCCGCATGGACTGCAGCTTTTCGAGCTGGCGTGTGGCCAGGTCGGCCTGGCGGGTACGCTGTTCCTTCTGCGCCTGGATCTGTGCGAGCTGCTCGCGCAGCATGCCGGCTTGCATCTGCAGGCCGCGCTGCGCCTCGCCAGCCAGTTGCAACTGGCTGGCGAGGTCGATCTCGAGCTTGGAACGCTGCAGCTTGAGCTGCGTGCCGATGTGCTCGCGCGTTCCGCCCAGTTCCGTGGCCACTTCCGCGGAAACCACCATCAGCCCGGCGCCCTCTTCCACGGACTGGCCTTCACGCACGCGGGTCTCGACCAGGGTGCCGGTGAGCGGTGGCGTGATACCGAACAGGCCTTGGGCTGGCAGCAGCTGGCCGAGGACGCGCTCGCGCTTGGTGTAGGTGCCGAACACCAGCAAGCCCGCGATGGCAGCCGCCAGCGCACCGGCCACGCCGATCATCAGCCACCGGTACGGCGGGGAATACAGGCTGACCGCGCCCATGAGCCTGTACTTGCTCGCGTCGAGCGCTTCTTGCCGGAACAGCGAATCAGTCATTGCAACGTCTCGACATTGAGTCAGGATTGAATAGCGCGCGGTGCCCGGCGCGCCAGCGTCTGCCGGCCGATGCTCACCCCTTGTGCTGGTGGCATGCCAGCGCGGCGACATCGGCATCGCCCAGCGAGCCGAGCGCGGCCGACAACTGCAGGCGCGCGCGCAGGTGCTTGTAGCGCGCGGAGGCCAGGTCACGTACCGCCTCGAAGTAGCGCTGCTGCGCATTCAGTTCGTCGATGTTCGTCCGCATGCCCACCTCACGGCCGAGGCGGGTCGACTTGACCTTGCCTTCGGCGGATCCCAGCGCACGCTGCCGTGCTTGCACCAGCGCGCCACCGTTCGTCATGCCGAGATAGGCGGCACGCGCGCTCTCGCGCGCCCTGCGCCGCGCATCTTCGAGCGCGTCGCGGGCCTGGGCGCGGCGGCTGTAGGCCTCGCGCCCGGCCGAGAGTTGCGCGCCGCCGGCAAACAGCGGAATGGTGATCGTCACGCCGATCGTCGACGAGCGCGTCTTCGAGGTGGTGCCGAAGATCGCATCGAGCCTGTTCTCGCCGGCACCGTAGCTCCAGTTCGTGCCGTAGGATGCCTGGGCGCTGACGACAGGCAGGTTTGCGCCCACGGCAGCGGCGACGTCGGCCCCGGCCTGCTCGGCCTGCTGCTCGGCAATGCGCACCTCCAGATTGTCCCGGGCGGCTTCCTCCATGGCAGCCTCCATGTCGGCCGCCATGGCCGACGGCATGCATTGCAGCCCGACAGCTTCGACTTCGTCCGCCGACAGGCCGGTCAGCCTGCGGTACGTGCCGCCGGCAATCTCGAGATCGGTCAGCGCAGCCACTGCGCTGGCAAGCGCCAGGTCCAGGTTGGCCTGCGCCTCGTCCACGTCGGTCCGCGTACCCTCCCCGAGCCGTAGCGCGGCTGTTGCCTGGTCGAGCTGCTTCTGGAATGCCAGCTTTGCCGACACGGCCGCCTGCAGAACCTCGCGCTGGTACAAGACATCGAAATAGGCATCGGATACGCGGACCATCAGGTCCTGCTGCGACTTCTCGAACTCGATGTCCGCCAGGGTCGCCAAGGCAATGCCGCGCTTGACGTCGGCAAAGCGCGGCATATCGAAGATGGGCTGCGTCACGCTGGCGGCAATGCTGTGCCGGCGCACGGCGGTGGCATAGGCCGCCCCGGGCTGATCCTGCTTCGCGTAGCTGCCCTCGAGCTGCGCGCGCGGCAGCAGGCCGGCGATCCCCTGCCAGCGCTTCTCCCGGCCAGCCATCCGGGCATTGCCCGCGGCGGAAAAACCGGCGTCGAAACCTCGCGCCGCATTGATTGAATCCAGCAAGGTCACCGCGTGCGAGACCTGGGCACTTGCCAAAACACAGGGAAGAACCAACAGATCAATCAACTTCATCTTCAACATCGGCGCCCGATCCTCTCCAATCCATTGGGGAGCTTTTTTCAACATGAAACAAAGCGGTCCTGAGCAGGGAGGAACAGCGAATCCGGATCACGAAATGATCCGCCTGCGCAACGGTGTGCGCCTGCAAGGGCGAGGTCGCGGACAGGACAAATGGTACGTTCCGTGCCGTGCAACGACGCCAGGGCTGCAGCCTGGAGCATTTGCCGCGCAGCGGCGATCGCCACCGGATCCTCGCACCAGACTCGTTCCTGTCGCATCTGCATCGCGCTGGCTTAAGGATCGGACGATAGCAGGGATCGTCGATGAAAAAACCAGGATTAATCTGATTCTTTCAATCCTAAATCTGAGAGAGGCCGACATTTCCAAACTCCATGATGAGTAGTCGGAGTCGGGGGCTCACACCCATTATGGGATCCGCGCAACGGCATTTTCTATACCTGGCGGCGGGCGCCCGCGCCCGCCACGGCGCCGAGACACCCGCGGGGTTCGGAAATCAGCGTGTCGCCCACGTGGGCGCCATGAAAGCAAGGCCTCGGAATTCCCGCCCGCCTGCTGCCCCGATTGCGAAACGCCGCGCAGCCGTGGCGCGAGTGACTGAGTGACGCAGCAGCCGCGCGCGCGTTGTGCCATGCCCGCCGGTTGACGTAATGCGCTTCGCGAGCAACCATTGAACCATCCGCCCGATCCACCTGGATCCGGAGGACATGGGCCATTAATCCGCGCGGCGATCGGCGAATGGACGTTGGCAACACCGCCGCCCGCAATCCCGGCCCTGGACATCAGTTGGCGTCACGCCGCATCGGAGTCGTGGCGCTGCGCTTGCGGCTTTGACCTTGACACCGGCAACCAAGGCCCCTCACCCCACCCCCAGCCGCCCGGCAAGATCCACCAGCGCCGCCACGCAAGACACCTCCGCCTTCAATGCCAGCAACGCATCCGCGCGCGTCTGCCCGAGATTGACCGCAGCGACCGGCTTGCCAAGCTTGCCCGCTGCGAGGCAGAAGCGATAGCCGGAGAACACCGTCAGCGACGACCCGATCACCAGCAGCGCATCGGCCCCCTCCAGCGCCTGCATGGAAGCGTCGACGCGCTCGCGCGGCACCGACTCCCCGAAGAACACCACATCGGGCTTGAGCACGCCGCCGCAGTGCCCGCACGCGGGAATGTGCACGGCCTCGAAACTGGCCAGCTCCAGGTGCGCATCGCCATCGGAAGCCGGCAGCGCGCGCAGTTCCGCCAGCGCCGGGTTGTCCGCCTCGAGTTGCGCCTGCAGCGAAGCGCGCGGGCGGCGCGTGCCGCATTGCAGGCAGATCACGCTGCCCACATGGCCATGCAGCTCGATCACGCCGGTGCTGCCAGCGCGCTGGTGCAGGCCGTCCACGTTCTGGGTGACAAGCTGGCGCACATAGCCAGCCGCTTGCAGCTGAGCCAGCGCGAAGTGCGCGGCGTTAGGCTGCGCGTTGGCCAACACCGGCCAGCCCAGCATGCTGCGCGCCCAATAGCGCTGGCGCACCGCATGCGAGCGAAAGAAATCCTGCGCCTGCACGGGCGGCGTGCGCTGCCAGTTGCCCTGCGCGTCTCGGTAGCCGGGAATGCCGGAGTCGGTGCTGATGCCGGCCCCCGTCAGCACCAGCAGGCGCGGATGGTCCCGCACGAACGCGTGGAGATCGGCCAGCAGGTTCCGGTCGGTGACGGTCAAGGGGAGCTCCTTGTCTTGTGCGCGTGGCGTGCGGGGGGCGTGCGTGGCGTATCAGCCGGATCAGAAGCTGGGACCGCCCGCGCCCGCGGCGGCATCGGCGGTCTGCCCGGCGAGCGCCAGCCAGGCCTTCAACTCGGCGCGATACTGCTCCATCGCCGCGGCGTGCAGGTCGAAGATGCAGGGATCGCAGCCATTGCCGCAGCAATCATTGATATCCGGCGTGGGCGGCGCTACAGGCTTGGGCGGCAATGCTTGCGCTGCCGGCTCCGGCGTAGCCGCCGTTTCTGGGGTGCGTCCTGCGGGGGACGCCAGGTTTTCTACCGACACCATCGACTCCAATTGAATTGCACGATCAGTATACGGCCGGCGGGCGCGCGCCGCTGCCGATGCCACTGGCCAGCCATGCCTCGAATGCCTCGCTGCCCGGCTCCCCCGCTACCGCCGCGTAGACCACCAGCCGCAGGTGACGCTCCTCGTCCGCAGTGAGCGTGGCATGCTCGCAGCGCACCGTGCCCACCGCATCCAGCCACAAGGCCCGGATGCCGGTGCAAACGCCCTGCACATCGTGCTGGCGCCACCATTGCCTGAAATCCGGCGCTGCGCGCTCCAGCTCGTCCACCAGCTCAAGCAGGGTCGGATCGTCCGGTGCGCGGGCCAGGTCGCGGCGAAAGCTCGCCAGCATCTGTGGCGCCTGCGCCTCCCAGCCGGCAAAGCGCTCGCGCATGGCCGGGTCCAGAAAGATCATGCGCAGCATATTGCGATGGCCCGGCGCGCAAGCGCCAAAGCCGAACACGCGCTCGGCCGCCGCGTTCCACGCCAGCACATCCCAGCGCAGGTTGAGCACATAGGCAGGCCGCAGCGGCAGGTCGTCCATCAACCGGCGCACCAGCGGCGGCACCGTGCACCAGGTGCGTCCGCTCTCGGCTGGCGGGCGCTGGTGCGCCAGCAGAAACAGGTGGCGCCGCTCGGCGGCGTCCAGCCGGAGCACGCGCGCCAGGTTCTCCAGGAACGCCGCCGAAACGCCGATCTCGCGCCCCTGCTCCAGCCAGGTGTACCAGGTCAGGCCCACGCCGGCCAACGCCGCCACCTCCTCGCGGCGCAGGCCCGGGGTGCGGCGCCGGCCGGCGCTGGGCAGGCCCGCCTGCGCAGGCGAGATGCGTTCGCGCCGCTGGCGCAGGAAGTCCGCCAGCGCAGCGCGGGTACGGTCTAGGGTGCGTGACGGCATGAAATTAGCGGCATGGCGTTAGCCTGTTGCCTGATGTAATAGCATAATTAGTTAAATTGTAATACTTTAACGAGCAGCTGAGAATGCGGGCCTAAGTATTCAACAGGATCCCCCATGCCCTCTCCAAGCACCTTGCCCGTGCTGTTCGTGCTGTTGCTAGGCGGCTTTGTCACCCTCTTCGACCTGTTCGTGGTCAATGTGGCGATTCCTTCCATTCAGGCCGACCTGGGCGCCAGCTTCGGCGAGATCGGGGCAGTCGTGGCGGCCTACGAACTGGCCTACGGCGTGCTGCTGATCACCGGCAGCCGCCTGGGCGATCTCCACGGCCGGCGGCGGCTGTTCGCGCTCGGCATGGCAGGCTTCACGCTGGCCTCGGCGCTGTGTGGCGTGGCCCCTACCGCGGCGCTGCTGATCGCGGCGCGCGTGCTGCAAGGCGGCGCCGCCGCGCTGTTGTTCCCCCAGATCTACGCCGTGATCCGCGTCAGCCTTGACGAGGCCGCGCGCCGCCGCGCCTTCGGCCTGCTCGGCATGACGCTTGGCCTGGCTGCCATCGCCGGCCAGGTGCTGGGCGGCCTGCTGGTGCAGAGCGACCTGTTTGGCCTCGGCTGGCGCCTGATCTTCCTGATCAATATCCCGGTGGGCGTGGCAGCCATGCTGGCCGCGCGGCGCATCCCCGAATCGCGGGCCATGGCAGCGCCCGGCTCGCCCGCAAGCGGGCTGGATTGGGCCGGCGTGCTGCTGGCCAGCGCCGGGCTGACGCTGCTGCTGGTGCCGCTGCTGGAGGGCCCCGCGCGCGGCTGGCCGGGCTGGGCCTTTGCCTCGCTGGCGCTGGCCGCCGCCTTGCTGGCCGGCTTTGTGCGCTTGGAGCGGCGCCGATCCGCGCCGTTGGTGGACCTGGCCCTGTTTGCCCAGCGCCGCTTTGCCCTGGGCACGCTGGTGGTGCTGCTGGTGTACTCCACGGCCAGCGCGTTCTTCCTGTGCTTTGCCCTGCTGTTGCAGGCTGGGCTGGGCGTCGGCCCGCTGCTGGCCGGCAGCGTGTTCGCGCCGGCCAGCGTGGGATTCGTTGCCGCGTCGATGTGGGCGCCCCGGCTGGTGGGGCGCTTCGGCAACGCCGTACTCGCCGTGGCGGCCTTGCTTTACGCCACGGCGCACACCGTCCTGACGCTCCAGGTGGTGACGGCAGGCGCCATGCTGGTGCCCTGGCATCTGGTGCCCGCGCTGATCCTGTTCGGCCTGGCCCAGGGCATGCTGATGACGCCGCTGCTCAATCTCGTGCTCGGCCTTGCACGCGAGGCGCAGGCCGGCATGGCGTCCGGGCTGGTGTCGACCATGCAGCAAGTGGGCGGCGCATTCGGCATCGCCATCGCGGGCATGTTCTTCCAGCAGGCGCTGCAAGCCGAAGGCGGCATCGGCAGCGCGCAACGCTATGCCCACGCGTTTGCCGGCGCGATGGGCTACAACCTGGCGGCGGCGCTGCTCTGTGCGCTGCTGTTGCTCGCACTGGCTCGGCCGCTAGCCCGCCCGGACGCCGCGGCCCAGGCGGCACGCTGATCAGCCGCCCGTGCCGGGCGAGGGCTTGCGGGCCTCCAGCACCGCCCGCAGCCGCGTCACCGCCTCAGCCGACTCGGCCTCAATGCGCTTGCGCAGCACCAGCCAATTGGTCAGCGCAAACAGCAGGTTCGGCGCGGGGTAGCTGAATTCGCGCCGGAAGTGCGTGCCCTGCGGCGTCTGGGCGAGCGTGTAGCGGACCGCGCCCGCCTCGCGCCCATCGATGGTGCCCTGGATCATCCAGGCCGAGGACGGGCTGCGCTCCACCGCGGTCCACACCACCTAGCCGCGCCGCCCGGCTACCGAGAACGTCTCGGTGACCTGCTCGCCGGGCAGGAGCGAATGACCGGCCGAGGCGCCAGTCACGGCGAGCGAAGATGGATGCCAGTTGGGCCAGTTGGCGGGCGTGGAAACGTAGTCGAACACCACGGCATCAGGCTGCGCGATCGTCACCTCGTTGACGATATGCGTGACGGCGCGCCACGACCGCGGCAAGGGGAGCAACAGCACGGCCGCCGCGCCCGCCAAAACCAGGAACCCGACGAACAGGGTCCGCCGCTTGTGGGTCCGCCTTCTGTGGATTCGCCGCCTGCTCATGGTGGGGGCCTGGACTATCAATGCGCCGACGGGCTGCGGTAAGGCCTGCGGCCCTCTCCGGCTAGGGTGGCCGAAGTGCTTTTAGCTTTTAGTGTAGTCAGCTTTGATCGCCGCGATGGCTCGGCGAATCACGCATGCAAGACGCCCTATCACGGGGACGGCCACCTCGCCCATCCCATGAAATGCTTACCCCCAATTGGCCGTATTCCGGCCATTGGCTGGTTGCTATGCTCAGTGCCGAAAAGGCGGAAAAAGCAGAGAAGGTAAAAAAGGCCGGATGGCTCTATGGAGACGAGGTATATGCGCAAAGCACTAATTTCCTGCCTGGGACTGGCAATGGCGGGCTGCGCCGTGGGTTATCGGAACCCCGATCTCGCCGGGGCTCAGGACCTGCGCATGCCGCTACCGCCCTGCACCGCCCCCGCGGCTAGCAACTGCCTGAACGACAGCCAATCACTCGAACCAGAGGCCATTTACGCGGCGGAAGTGGGATCCCGAACTAACAGTCCGCGCGTCGGGCTAGCACTGTCCGGAGGTGGGTCAAAGGCGGCACCGTTCGCGCTTGGCGTCTTGCAGGAGTTAGTCAACGCCGACGCGCTGGGCAGCATCGACTATATCTCCAGCGTGTCGGGTGGCAGCTATGCGGCACTTTACCTATACGCCAACGCGTTGAGGGTCAGCGAAAAGCCCGAACTCGGGCCCCTCAAGCGGTACTTCGCGGATATCCGTCCCGTTAGTTTCCCCCCAAAGGAAAAGACGGTTGGCACCGAGGGCTACGTGCCTGCTGCCAGCCCGGGAGGGCTGAAGAAAGACCTGCAATTGGACGTGGCCCAGGCAGGTGCCTGCGAGAAGATATTCACCCCGGCGCAGGAACCCGTCGTTCAAGACAACCGGAACCTCGGGTGGGTAGATTGCTACCAGGACATCCTGTTTACCGCGCCCGGCGGAACGTCCAAGCGCTATGACCGTACAGAGCCTGTGCGCAAAGCGGCCTTTACGGCGCTGGAGAACATCTCCACCGCGCCCGTTGCGCTGCTCAGTGGCGTGCTGTTTGACTGGCGTCTACCCACCTCACCCTCGCAGCAGCAATATGCGCGAGGGATTTTCCGGACCTACGGTTATCAGCCGTCCGCAGGCGAGGAGGTTCCAGCGCCCCTCTGGAGCGCGGATATCGCAGCGCAGATGAACTCGCTGACATTCAGGCGGCTGAGGACGCTCTATTCGGCATCGCCTGTGAATCCGCGCGTGCCGATCTGGATCATCAACGCCACCGCAGCGAGTGGCAATGTGCTGCTGGATGTCGACTCCGCACCTTATGACCTGTCCGAAGCCGTCTTTGAGGCCACGCCGTTTGGTTACGGCGCTGGCCGCTTCGGCTACGTGCGGGGCTATCTGGACGACCTGGGCGTCGGCGTCGCCGACACCGTGCTGGCTTCGGCTGCCTTCTTCGACACCGCCCAACGACAATACAACCGTTTCGCAGTCAACAGCGTGCTGACGCTAACGAACTCGCGGTGGGGAATCGATATCGCCAACTATCGCGTCGGCGACGCCACGCGCCGCTGGCACTCGCTGCTGCCCTGGCCGTTCTACTACCTGAATGACCTTCCCTCATCGAACAGCGGCCCCACCATTCATTTGTCCGACGGCGGGCAAAGTGGCGACAACCTTGGGATGGTCAGCCTGATTCGGCGCGGCATGGACAAGCTGATCGTAGTGGCAGGGGAACAGGATTTCACCGCCACCGGCGAGCGCGATGGCTATTCGGACTTCGCTTCGCTTTGCGCAGTCAACCGCTATCTGGGCCAGCAGTCGCCGCAGCGGCATATCGTGTTCTTCGGCCATCCGTCGGAGCCAAACGAGGATATGTTCGACCTTTCAGCACAATGCGATGCCGACAAGGTTCGCCTCAAGACGGCAACCTTGTCTGCCGAAGCCAAGCAACCCGTGCCGGGAGCCGTCAACCCCTTGCGCTGGCGCAATGCGGTTTGGCGAGGCCGGATCGTCCCGCTCGACGATACGCAAGCCGCCGCGTCGGAAAAATGCGTTCAGCCAGCTTGCGCGGAGGTGTTCTATCTGATGTCTGGATTGGATCGAGCGCGCTGGATGGCCAAGGCGGCCTATCTGATCGATGACAAAAAATACGCGGAGGTGCAAAACTGTATCGGATACAAGGCCTTCGATCCTGACGGATTCGAGTACAGTTGCCCTGTGTTGCAGTACTTGTTCGAGCAGATACGCGATCCGGTTTGGCGCTGGCCACAGACTACGACCGTCGGCACCACCTATAACAGCAGTGTCAACCTTGCGCGTGCCTACCGTTACCTCGGCGTACTGGGCGCACGCTCGCTGCGCGAAAGCCGGTTGTTTGCCAAAGAATAGTGCAGCGAGCCCGTACGGCCGGTTGTCCGACGCATACGGGCCCATCGTGCGGCAACGCAAGCACAGCCAGGCAGCAGGACACCACGCTGCTTGTGCTCAGTGGTTCGATGCCAGCGGGCCAGTGCCCGCCTGCGCCACACTGGGTGCGGCATCCGGCAACGGCCCCCACCCGCCGCCCAGCCGGCGCACCAGCGCCACCGTGGCGGAGGCACGCAGCCCGGCCACCTGGTTGGCGTCGCGCTGCGACTGCAGTACCGTGCGGTCCGCGTCGATCACCGTCAGGTAATCCACCGCGCCCGCCTCGTAGCGGCTGCGCGAGATCTTGGCCGCGCGGCGGGCGCCGCCCAGTGCGCCGTCCAATGCGCCGGCCTGCTGGCTCAGCCAGCGTACGTCCGCCAGGCTATCTTCCACCTCGCGCATCGCGGTCAGCACGCTCTGGCGGTAGCTCGCCACCGCTTCCTCGTGCTGGGCGCGCGCCGCCGCCAGGTTGGCCTTGTTGCGGCCTCCGTCGAAGATCGGGGCGGCGATCGTGCTGCCGATCAGCGGCCCCAGCGCCCACGCGCTGGAGGACCACTTGAACAGGTTCGACAGGTCGCTCGACTCAAAGCCGAACAAGCCGCTCAGCGTGATGCGTGGATAGAACGCGGCCTTCGCCACGCCGATGCGTGCATTAGCAGCCGCCATCAGGCGCTCGGCTTGCGCGATGTCGGGACGGCGCTCCAGCAAATCGGAGGGCAGCCCCGCCGGCACGGTGATCAGCGCGGCGTCCAGCGGGCGCGCAGCCAGCGTGAAGGCGGCCGGCGGCGCGCCGGTCAGCACCGCCAGCGCGTGCTCCTGGTTAGCGCGGCGGCGCTCGATGCCGGCGAGATCCGCGCGGGCTGTACCAAGCTCGGCTTCGGCGCGGGCGGGGTCGAGGTCCGTGGTTTCGCCTTCGTCGAAGCGGCGCTTGAGCAGCTTGAGCGCGTCCTCGCGCAGGGTGATGGTGGCGTTGAGCAGGTCGCGCTCGCTGTCCAGCGTGCGCAGCGCGAAGTAGGCTTGCGCCACGTCCGCCTGCAGCGCCAGCAGCACCGAACGATACAGGTCTTCCGCCGCATCGCCTTCGGCGCGCGCCGCCTTGACGTTGTCGGCCACGCGACCGAACAGGTCAAGCTCGTAGCTGGCAAAGGCGCGTGCCCTGAGCACGGTCTGCGGCGCCACCTTGGTGCCATCGGGCAGCCCTTGCGAGGCGGCCGACAATTGCGTGCGGGTCGGGTCCAGGCCCACGCTCAACTGCGGGTACTGGTCGGCCTCGGCCACGCCGGTGAAGGCGCGGGCCTGCTTGAGGCGTGCCGCGGCGATCGCCAGGTCCTGGTTGGATTCGGTCGCGGTGGCGATCAGGCGGTCGAGATCGGCGTCGCCGAAGATCTTCCACCATTCGCCGCGCTGCGCGCCTTCGGCGGGCGTGGCCACCTTCCATTGCGTGCCTTCGGCTTGCGCGGCCATCGCTTCCTTGTAGGCCGGCGTGGCGGCGGTCGCGCTTTCCGGCACCTTGTAGGTCGGTGCCAGCGAGCAGCCCGCCAGGATCAGGGCCACGGCCAGCGTGGCCAGGCGCGGCAGCGCCGCAGGCAGTAGCGATGTCATCTTGGATGTCAATGTTGCGTTCATGTCGATCACCGTTATTCAGCGGAGGCGATAGCCTTGTGGCTCGCCGACGGCGCTTCCGACACCTTGCGGCGCTGGCCACGGGTCGCCAGCAAACGCAGCGCCACGTAGAACACCGGGGTCAGGAACAGCCCGAAGAAGGTCACGCCCAGCATGCCGGCGAACACTGCCACGCCCATCGCATGGCGCATCTCGGCACCCGCGCCGGTGGACACCACCAGCGGCACCACCCCCATGATGAACGCGAACGACGTCATCAAGATCGGGCGCAGGCGCAGGCGGCTGGCTTCAATGGCGGCGGCCACGATGGAGCGGCCCTCAAGCTCCAGCTCCCGCGCAAACTCCACGATCAGGATCGCGTTCTTGGCTGACAGCCCCACCAGCACGATGAAACCAATCTGCGTGAAGATGTTGTTGTCGCCCTTGGTCAGCCACACGCCAGTCATGGCAGCCAGCAGGCTCAGGGGCACGATCAGGATCACGGCCAGCGGCAAGGTCAGGCTTTCGTACTGCGCGGCCAGCACCAGGAACACCAGCAGCACGCACAGCGGGAAGATCCATACCCCCGCGTTGCCGGCCAGGATGTCCTGGTAGGTCAGGTCGGTCCACTCGAACTTGATGCCCTTGGGCAGCGTCTCGGCCGCAATGCGCTCAGCCGCGGCTTGCGCCTGGCCCGAGGAGAAGCCCGGGGCCGGGCCGCCGTTCATGTCCGCCGCGGTGAAACCGTTGTAGCGGATCACGCTGTCCGGGCCAAACCCCTGGTTGACTGTGAGCAGCGACGACAGCGGCACCATGTCGCCCGCGCTGTTGCGCGTCTTCAGTTGCAGGATGTCCTCGGCGTGGGCGCGGAACTGCGCATCCGCCTGGACCTTGACCTGGTAGGTCCGGCCAAACTTGTTGAAGTCGTTGACATAGGCCGAGCCGAGGTAGGTCTGCAGCGTGTCGAACACGTCCGTCACCGGCACGCCCAATTGCTTGGCTTTCACCCGATCCAGTTTCACATCCAGCTGCGGCACGTTGACCTGGTAGTTGGTGAAGATACCGGCCAGCTCCGGCGTGGCGCGCGCCTTGGTGGTAAAGGCGTTGGTTGCGTCGAACAAGGCGTCGTAACCCAGCGCGGCACGGTCCTCGATCATCATCTTGAAGCCGCCGATGGTGCCCAGGCCCTGAACCGGCGGCGGCGGGAACACGGCGATGAAAGCATCCTGGATCGCAGCGTACTTGCCGTTGAGCTGCGCCGCGATGGCGTTGCCCGACAGTTCCTTGGTCTTGCGTTCTTCAAACGGCTTGAGCGAGACAAAGACAATGCCGGCGCTCGGGCTGTTAGTGAAGCCATTGATCGACAGGCCCGGGAAGGCAATCGCCGATTCCACGCCCGGCTGCTTGAGCGCGATGTCGGACATCTGACGGATCACGTCCTCGGTGCGGTCCAGCGTGGCGCCGTCAGGCAGCTTGGCAAAGCTCACCAGGTACTGCTTGTCCTGCGCCGGCACAAAGCCCTTGGGCACAAGCTGGAACACACCCCAGGTCAGCGCCAGCATCACGGCGTAGACGCCGAACACCGCCGTCTTGCGCGAGATCACGCCCTTCACACCCTTGCCGTAACGGTCGGCGCTGGCACCGAAGAAACGATTGAAGCGGCCGAAGAAGCCACCCAGCACGCGATCCATGCCGCGCGAGAGCCAGTCCTTGGGCGCATCGTGGCCGCGCAGCAGCAGCGCGGACAAGGCCGGCGACAGCGTCAGCGAATTGAAGGCCGAGATGATGGTCGAGATGGCGATGGTCAGCGCAAACTGCTTGTAGAACTGACCGGTCAGGCCCGTCATGAAGGCCAGCGGCACGAACACGGCGATCAGCGTCAGCGCGATCGCGATGATCGGGCCGCTCACCTCACGCATGGCCTTGTAGGTGGCCTCTTTTGGCGATAACCCCTCGGCGATATTGCGCTCGACGTTCTCCACCACCACGATCGCATCGTCCACCACGATCCCGATAGCGAGCACCAGCCCGAACAGTGACAACGCATTGATCGAGAAGCCAAAGGCGTGCATCAGCCCGAACGTCCCCACGATCGACACCGGCACGGCCAGCAGCGGAATCACCGAGGCGCGCCACGTCTGCAGGAACAGGATCACCACCAGCACCACCAGGGCGATGGCTTCGAACAACGTGTGGGTCACGGCCTCGATGCTATGGCGCACGAACTGCGTCGGGTCATAGACGATGCTGTAGTCCACGCCATCGGGGAAGTTCTGCTTGAGCTCCTCCATGGTCTTGCGCACGTCGTCCGATATCTGGATGGCGTTGGAGCCAGGAGCCTGGAAGATCGGAATGGCCACCGCGGACTTGTTGTCCAGCAGCGAGCGCAGCGCGTACTCCGACGCGCCCAGCTCGATGCGGGACACGTCTTTCAGGTACGTCACGCCGCCATCGGGCGAGGTCGCCACGATGATGTCGCCAAAGGCCTCCACGGTTTCCAGGCGGCCCTGCGCGTTCACCGAGAGCTGCAGGTCAGCGCCCGGCAGCGCGGGCGAGGCGCCGATCACACCAGCGGCCACCTGCACGTTCTGCTCGCGGATGGCCTTGACCACGTCGGCGGCCACCAGCTTGCGCTCGGCCATCTTCTCGGGGTTCAGCCACACGCGCATGGAATAGTCACCCGAGCCGAACAGCTGCACCTGGCCCACGCCCTGGATCCGCGCCAGGCGGTCCTTGACGTTGATCACCGCGTAGTTGCGCAGGTAGGTCATGTCGTAGCGGTCGTTCGGCGAGACCAGGTGGACCACCATGGTCAGGTCGGGCGAGCTTTTCACCGTGGTGATGCCCAGGCGGCGCACGTCCTCCGGCAGGCGCGGCTCGGCTTGCGCCACGCGGTTCTGCACGAGCTGCTGGGCCTTGTCCGGATCCGTGCCGAGCTTGAAGGTGACGGTCAGCGTCAGCAGGCCATCGCTATTGGCTTGCGACGACATGTAGAGCATGTCCTCGACGCCGTTGATCTGCTCCTCCAGCGGAGACGCCACGGTCGCGGCAATCACCTTGGGGTTGGCGCCCGGATACTGCGCGCGCACCACCACGGACGGCGGCACCACCTCGGGATACTCCGAGATGGGTAGCTTGAACATCGAGATGGCGCCGATCAGGAAGATCAGCACCGATAGCACGCCGGCAAAGATAGGCCGGTCGATAAAGAATTTCGAGAGATTCATCTCAGTCTCGGCAGTCTTGGCGAAAGGGCTCCCCCTGGCGGCCTGAATGGCAGGCGCCATGTGGAGCGGGGAAGCTAAAAAATGGTTTGGCCTCGGGGGAGAGGTACTTTCAAAGCCGGCGCACCGTGGATACGCCCGCCCTCTCCCCCGGCCCCTCCCCCGCCATGCGGGAGAGGGGAGCAAACCCTTGACGGATTCAGCGCATGCGGTTCATGCCGGATCGGCTCAGGTCACCGGCTTTCCGTCGGCCGCCTTATCCGTGGTTTTCTCCGTGGCCGCTTGCTTGCGGTCAGCCGATTCGCCGCGTTGATCCAGTTCGCGCTTGAACGCCATATCGACCGGCTTGGGCGCAACCGTGATGCCGGGGCGCACACGCTGCAGGCCATTGACCACGATCTTCTCGTCGGCCTTCAAACCCTGGCGGATCACGCGCAGCCCTTCATACGACGGCCCAAGCGTGACTTCGCGATAGGCCAGTTTGTTGGCGCCATCCAGCACCAGCACAAACTTCTTGCCCTGATCGGTGCCGATGGCGCGGTCGTTGATCAGCACCACCGGATGCGGCGTGCCGCCGCCGAGCTTGATGCGCGCATACAGTCCCGGCAGCAGGCGGCCGTCCGGGTTGTCGAACACGGCGCGCACGCGGATGGTGCCGCTCTTGGTGTCGAGCCGGTTGTCCAGCGACTGGATATGGCCCTCGCGCGGATAGTCCTCATCGTTAGCCAGGCCCAGGAACACTGGGAGCTTTGACTGGCCACCTTCGCCACCGGACGCTTTGTCCGCCGTATAGCGCAGGTAGGTCTGCTCATCGAGCTCGAAGCTGGCATAGACCGGCGAGACCGACACCACCGTGGTCAGCACCGGCGTGCCGGCACCGGCCGCCACCAGGTTGCCCACCGTGATCTCGGCGCGCGATACGCGCCCGCTGACCGGCGCGGTGATGCGCGTATAGGTCAGGTTAAGGCGAGCCACATCCAGCGAGGCCTGCGCGGCACGCACATTGGCGATGGCTTCGCGCGAACCGTTGTCGCGCTCATCGAACTCGCGGCGCGATACCGCGTTGTCCTGCACCAGTCGCTGCGCGCGGGCCAGTTCGGTCTGCGCGTGGCCGGCACGCACTTGCGCGGCGGCCAGCGCGGCTTCCGCACGCGCTACCTCTGCGGCATAAGGACGCGGGTCGATGGTAAACAGCGGATCGCCCTTCTTCACCAGCGCGCCTTCACGGAAGTGCACGGCGTCGATGGTGCCGCCAACGCGGGCGCGGATCTCAACCCGGTCCACCGCTTCCAGACGGCCGGAGAACTCGTCCCATTCGGTGATGGTCTTGCCAAGGGCCGCTGCCACGTCCACGGTGGTGGGTGCTGCCGGGCCAGGCACGGCCTGCGCCTCGCCAGCGTGCCAGGGCTTGAAGATCGAGGTGGCCAGGCCAGCGCCGAGCACTGCGACGATGGCCAGGGCAATCATGGTGCGTCGAGTTTGCTGATTCATTTTCTTGACTCCGTATTCCGTCTGCGGGTTTTCTTCAACTGGAAAGCAAAAATAGGACGAACGCCCCCGCCGGAGCGCGCAAAGCGAGCACGCCCGGTACGCCTGCTTGTCGCAGGCCGGCTTGGCTTATTGGTAACGCGGGATCAGCCGGGCGGGCTGGCTCCTGTCTGGCGTTCGGCCTTGGGTGAGGCGTCGTCGTCGCCGGCAAGATAGCCTTGCAGGTAACGCGCGCCTTCGTTTATCCACACCTGACATCGGTCGTGGGACACTTCCACGCCGGCGCCACAGGCACCGGGCATGATCTGGACCTGCGCCGGCACACTGGCCGTCTGCAGGCGGCTGACGAAGGCTTCGCCTTCGGCACGCAATGCATCTTCTTCCGCCACCTGCACAAAGGTGGGCGGCAGGCCGGCCAGCCGCGAGGCCAGCGCCGGGGCCGCGTAGGGATGCACGCTGGCGGCCGGGGTCGGCAGGTAATCGCGGTAGTAGCCCGCCAGGCGCTGGAGCATTTCCAGCGGCACGCTGCGCCCGCCCTGCCCGACCGAGCACGAGGCGTGCTGCAGGCATGGATCAGTCACCGGGCGGATCAGCCACTGCGCGCGCGGCTCGGGCAAGCCGCGGTCGCGCAGCATCTGCGACAGCGCGATCGCCAGGTTGCCGCCCGCCTCTTCGCCCACCAGGGCAAAGCGCAGCTTGTCCACCTTGAGGCGGCGCGCATGGCGCAGCACCCATTCGGCGGTATGAAACACGTCCTCCGGCGCCGCCGGGAACGGAAAATCGGGGGCCAGCGAATACGCCGGAGTGACCACCACCGCAGGCACGGTAACGGCCAGCGAGCGCGCCAGGCGCTGGGATTTCTCCAGGCTGCCGTCCACAAAGCCGCCCGCATGCAGGTAGATCAGCCACGGCAGCGACGGGGCGGCCTTGCCCTCCGGATAGCCCGGCGGGTAATTCAGGCGCACCGTGATGGTGCGCCCGCAGCTCTCCACCGCGTGCTCCGTCACGCGCCCCTCGGCCAGTTCGGCTGCTAAGGCTGCTGCTGCGGCTTTCGATTGCGAGGGCGACATGTCGGTCACGTGCGGCGCGATGGCGACGCATCCATTGCATATTGCGATGCAGCGAATTATGGTGGTTGATGAAGGTGGGATAAAGCGAGGCTTTACCAATGCACTGTTTCTCCGGTGAAATAATCGGGCATGTGGCGCCCGGGAGACCCTTCGCTGTGCAAGGTCATCCATTTTGTGCTCCACTCCCGCACTTGCGCAGCCGCGCAAGCCGTCATGAGCCACGCCGGGCCGCACCCCACCCGGGTGCCTGCCCCGCCAGCCAGACCTGCCTGTTTCCTTACCCAGGGGAGTGAACATGGATCGTCTCGTATCAATGCAGGCCTTCACCCGCGTGGTGGATGTCGGCAGCTTTGCGCGCGCGGCCGAGGCCATGGACCTGCCGAAAGCCACGCTCACCCGGCTGATCCAGAACCTGGAAACCCATCTCGGCGTGAAGCTGCTGCACCGGACCACCCGGCGCATCAGCGTGACCACCGACGGCGCCGCCTATTACGAGCGCTGCGTGCGGATCCTGGCGGACGTGGAAGAGGCCGAGCAATCCCTCACCCACCAGAACAACACGCCGCGCGGCACGCTGTGCGTGGACACCACCGCCGGGCTGGCGCAACTGGTGCTGATCCCCAAGCTGCATGAGTTTTTTGCCGCCTACCCCGAGCTCAAGATGGAGCTCACCATCAACGGCAAGCCCATCGACCTGCTCAAGGAAGGCGTGGACGTGGTGCTGCGCGTGGGCGACCCGGTGGACGACACCATGGTGGCGCGCCGCATCGGCCAGCTGCGGCTGGGGCTCTACGCCTCGCCGGTCTATCTCAAGCGCAACGGCACGCCCACCCAGCCCAGCGAGCTGGTGCAGCACCGGGCCGTGAACTACCTGTCCAACCGCACCGGCCGCGAAGTACCGTGGCCGCTCGGGCAAGGCGAGCAGCGCACGGAAATGCTGCTGCCCTCGTCCATTTCCACCAACGACGGCGACGTCTACCTGAGCTGCGCGCTGGAAAGCCACGGCATCGCCCGCATCTCGCGCGCCATGGCCCTGCCCTATGTGGAAAGCGGCCGGCTGGTCGAAGTACTGCCCGACTGGCCCACAGACTCGTTGCCGATCGCCGCGATGTACCCGCAGAACCGCCACCTGTCGGCCAAGGTGCGCGTGTTCGTCAACTGGGTGGCCGAGCTTTTCGCACACCATCCGCAGTTTGGCGAGACCCAGGCGGGACAGCCTCAGCCATCCCGGCAACCCAAGCTGGCGGCCTGAGCGCAACACGGGCGTACTGCGCATTAGCACCGGTTACACCGCGCCGGAAGACGCGGCGGACATTGAGCCCTCCGCCACGGCCAGCGCTTCCACCTCGAACAACATCCCGTCAAGCGCCAGCCGCGGCACCGGAATCAAGGTGCATGCCGGCTTGGGTGTATCGCCCCAGGCGCGCGCCACCGCCGCCGCCAGCACGGCCACGCGCGCCTCGTCGTGATCCACCACCAGCACGGTCAGCTTGGCCACATGGCGCAACTGCGCGCCAGCGGCGGCCAGCGCCACGCCCAGGTTGTCGAACGCCTGGCGCACCTGCGCCTCGAAACTCTCAGGCAGGCTGCCATCCGCGCGCTCCCCACCCTGCCCGGCCACGCAGACCAGGCCCGCGCCGGGCGCGACCATCGCCACATGGGAGTAACCGTTGGCGCTGGGATCATAGAGGCCAAGCGGATTAAGCATGGTGAGCTGACGCGATGCGTGTTGGGTACGAGTGGCTTGCATGGGACGATTTCCTTGATAGACAGCATTGAAACAGCAATGATCGGCTTGGCCAGATGCAGGACAGACTCGACATTGCCGCCCGTCTGCCCTAATATCCAAGACAGTTTTTGGATATTAGGGTGCACCCATGAATTATGCAAACAATAACTTGGATAACCCTACTGGGTCTCCGGGTGATCGCATCCTGTTCCTGTTGAAGACCAAGGGCGCGGCATCGACCACGCAGATCGCCCAGGCGCTGGGCGGCACCGCCGAGGCCGCACGCCAGCAGGTGCAGAAGCTGCTCGCCGCCGGGCTGATCGAGGGCCGACAGCAAAGCGCCAGCGGCGCAGGCCGGCCGCGCCAGGACTGGACCCTCACCACCAGCGGGCACGGCCGCTTTCCCGATACCCACGCGCAACTCACCATCCAGCTGATCGGATCGGTGCGGCAGTTGTTCGGCGAGGAAGGCATGGACAAGCTGATCGGCCAGCGCGAGTCCGAAACCCGCGCGCAATATCTCGCGGCGGTCGCCGGCCAGGGCGAGTTGCAGCAGCGGCTCGCCACGCTCACCGCGCTGCGCCAGGCCGAAGGCTATATGGCGCGCCTTGAGCAAGACGGCAAGGACTGGCTGCTGATCGAAGACCATTGCCCGATCTGCGCCGCTGCGCAGACCTGCCAGGGGTTCTGCCGGGCAGAGCTGCGGATCTTCCAGGAGGTCATCGGCGCGCAAGCGACCGTCACCCGCGAAGAGCATCTGCTGAGCAACGCGCGGCGCTGCGTGTATCGCGTCACTGCCGCGGCATAGGTGCCATAGGTGAAATAGGTGACCAGCCGGGGTTAGCGTGGATTGGTCATCCTTGCCGCCGATGCTATCTTGCTGCGCACCCACGGCGCCGTGCCCGCCAATTCGAAATTCGAACCCCGGAGAGACAACCCATGCCTTGCCGCCAAGCAAACACGCCGCGACGGTTCCGCCAGGCCACGCTCTGCCTCACGCTGCTGCTCTGCACCCTGGCAGCGCGCGCACAGACCGCGCCACAGGTGGTTGACATCCCGACGCGCCCCGGCGTGACGCAGCGCTTCCTGTATCTGGCGCCCGCACAGCCCACGGCTGCGGTGATCCTCTACGCAGGCGCGCATGGTGGCCTGAACATCTACCCCAACGGGGGCGTTGCCTGGGGTGCCGGCAATTTCCTGGTGCGCTCGCGCCAACTCTTCGTCGACAACGGGTTCGCGGTTGCCGTCATCGATGCGCCGAGCGACCGCCTGTCCTGGCCCTACCTGAGCGGCTTCCGCCTGTCCGCCGAGCATGCCGAAGACACCAAGGCCGTGATCGCCTGGATGCGCAGCCACACCAACCTGCCTGTCTGGCTGGTCGGCACCAGCCGCGGCACCCAGTCGGTAGCGTCCACCGCGATCCGGCTAGCGGACGATGGCGGCCCCGATGGCATCGTGTTGACCGCCACCATCCTGCGCGACGATCGCGGCCAACAGGTGCCGGCGATGGCCCTCGACAAACTCAAGATACCCGTGCTCGTGGTCCATCACGAACAGGATGGCTGCAAGCAGTGCCCGTACAACGAAGTGCAAGGACTGATGGACAAGCTGGCCAAAGCCCCCAAAGCCGGACTGATCCACTTCGCCGGCGGCAAGAGCGTTGGAGACCCGTGCGAGGCCATGTCCTATCACGGATTCAACGGGATCGAGCCACAAGTGGTGACGGCCGTAGCGGGGTGGATGGCGGAAAAGTAAAGACTCGGCAAGCCATAATGACAGCCCGGCGACAACATCATGACAACGCGATGACGCACCGTTGCGCCTCTCCGTCGCACTTGCAAAACACCTTGCCGATAACAAGGCAGCGAGTGCTAGGATAAGCATGTGACCTCCCCGGCGGACCGCGCCGTTGAAGCGTTACATGCAGTACGTCCGATACGGGCGTACGTGCGCTAAGTGCGCCGTTCACTGACATGCCTGGGAGGTTGCAAAATGACTCCAACCCTCTTTTGGCAAAACGTGAAGCGCAGCGCCACGCTCATCAGCCTGTTCGCCGGCTGTGCGCTTTGCGCGCACGCGGGCGATATCACCGGCGCTGGCTCCACCTTCGTCTATCCCCTGCTGGTGAAATGGGCGGCCACCTACTACGCCAAGACCGGCCAGGAGGTGAACTACCAGCCCACCGGCTCGGGCAACGGCATCCGGCAGATCAAGGCGGCCAATGTCACGTTCGGCGCCTCCGACATGCCGCTCAAGCCAGATGAATTACGCGCAGCCGGACTGGTCCAGTTTCCGCTGGTTGTCGGTGGCGTGGTGCCGATCGTCAACCTGGACGGCGTAGCCGCTGGCCAGGTCCGCTTTACTGGCCAATTGCTGGCGGATATCTATCTGGGCAAGATCGCCAACTGGGATGACCCGGCCATCGGCGCGATCAACCCCGGCATCCACTTCCCCAATCAAAAGATCCTGGTCGTGCATCGCAGCGACAGCTCCGGCACGACCTTCAACTGGGCCGACTACCTGTCCAAGGTCAGCGACGAATGGAAAGGCAGCGTGGGTTCGGGCACCACCGTCAAATGGCCGGCAGGCGTCGGCGCCAACGGCAACGAGGGCGTGGCCACCTACATCAAGAATGTCAAAGGGGCGATCGGCTACGTCGAGCTGACTTACGCGCTGCAACGCAAGCTGCCCTACACGGCGGTGCGAAACCGGGACGGTGCGTTTATCGAGCCCGCGCGGGAGAGCTTCAGCGCAGCGGTAGCGTCTGCGGACTGGAGCCAGCACCCCGACTTCTATCAGGTCATTACGGACGCGCCCGGCACACAAGCGTGGCCAATTACCGGCGCCGTGTTCGTGATCATGCCAAAGGCGCCGAAGGATCCCGCCAGCGCCAAAGCCGCCCTCGCATTCTTCCGTTGGGCACTGAATGACGGGCAGGCTGATGCCGCGGCAGAGCACTACGTGGCGCTGCCACCCGCGCTGGTCAAGCAGATCGAAGCCTACTGGGGAGAGAACCTGAAGTGAGTGCGGAAAGCCCTGCGCTGCAGCGCGTTCCCGGTTTCCGCTCAGTGCTCCGTATCGCCGGCGTGGGCGCTCCAGTCAATATGGTCCGAGAGATAGTGCCTGTAGGCATACTCGACATCGGCATCGGCGTCCTCATGGGCCTGGAGCGGATTGTCCCTGCACATGGGGCAAGTGTGCCGTGATGACGCTTGCGTCTGCGTGCCCTCCATCATGGTCACAAACCCTCTGTAACGCCCCCAGGGCAATTCCTCAACAGAAGTGACGAGGAACAAATCGCCGCGCTGATACGTTGCCATGGCTGCACTCCTTCATGCTGATCGGGGACATTCATTCTAGCAACGGCTTGCGCGAGCGCAACCCCGGTTTGGCAGCCTCGAAGCCGAGGTTACTCAAGCGCCGCTGGCGCGTCTTCTTGCACATCCTCTTGCGCCAGTTTGCACTGGCGGTCCAGGAAATCGCTGGCGTGTCCATTGCTGCCAGCCTCACGATCGACCGGTTGGTCCACGATGACAAAGCCGCCCGTGCCCTTGGCATCCGCCACATAAGTGACAAACACGCCCCGGTCCGGCACGACTGACGCCGCCTCGCCAAGACGATGCTTGATAAGCAGGAATGGATTGACGGACAGCGCCGCTCCCGGCGAAGGCACGAAAACAGCCTGTACCGGCTTGCCCATGAACCGCAGCGCCGTCCAGGCGGTCCCGATACGCGCACTCGCGCCGGCGACAAAGTCCCTGGCATCCCGGCTGATGCAGTCCAGGTGGATATGCATCTGCTCCTGGCTGCGGGCCGCCTTAGCATTGATCGCCAGCCCCAGGATGCCATCCGGCAACGGCCGCCCGCGTGCCTGCCCGACAAACCGCCTGACGTCCCAGCCGAATGCCCACGGGTTCGGCCCGCCCTCTTCCCACAAGCCTCGTTCCTCCACGCCAGTCACGCGATGATCCGGAATGACGAGAAAATGCGAGCGGCCGATGGCATCCTTGTAGAGCACCAAGCCTTTTTCACGATCCACCACCACGCAATCGGGATGATGCGGCGCGCCGGGTGCCAGGCAGCGCGCCTGCACGTTACGCCACAGCCCGTCCTTGGCAAACATCGCAAGAAACCCGACGTCCGCATCAGCCCAGGCACTCGGCGCCATGCAAAGCACCAGCAGCATGGCCAATCGCCGCGCCGTGGCACCAAAAACAAAAAGAGCCATCAACCTGATGGCTCCACACCCCGCGAACAAACCAGCAAAGCACACCCCATCCCCAGCATCCCCGGCATTCTTGGACGCACGGTGAGACCACAAAGCGAGGGAGAGGCCAACCGACTCGTTACGACGACTACGACGACTACGACGATCCAGGCCTGGGGCAGTCGTGGGTATTGGCATTCAGAACTTATCCACCTGAGTCGGCATAGCCTGCATTGTGCAGGACAAATATGGCAACACGATGGCGTGTTTAGCGACGCTGCATTCCTATACTTGAGAATGCGCCTCACCGATTATCAGGCGAGTGCCTGACCAAGCCCTTTCGCCCTTTCGTCCTCAAACAACACGCGCCAGCACAGCGCCACATCACGCACCGCCGTTTCCTGCCAGGTGGCAGGCAATATGAAAACCGAATCACAGTCCTCAATGATCGCCAGGATATCCGAAGCCCTGAAAGTCCCGGTGGAGGAGGTGGAGCGCGCGTATTTCGCCGCCTGGCACGAGCTTCAGGCCGGCGCCAAGATTCACGACTACCTGCCGCTGTTTGCCGCCAGGCGCGTGACGGAGGCGTTTCGGAAACAACGGCAATCCTCAGCGCTACCACCCCCGCCTGTTCCGGCATCGGCCGCGCCGCCGCGCTACGTTTAGCAGCCGAAGGGGCCGAAGTCATCGTTGGCGCGCGCCGCACTTAAGCTAGAGGAGTGGTGGAGCGGTGTTCCTAAGACCACTGACTTTCTGCGTACCAAACGCCGCTTTGTGCGATTTTTTCCGCTTGTCCGCGTAACCCGGACACGGACACGGACAAGCCTCCTACGGCGCATACGCTCTCCCCCACTATCGATCAGCCCCAATCGAGGGGGCGCTCGACCTCCTTCTTGTTCGCGTCCGCCTGTCGCTACCCGCCCGTATCTATTCACGAGGCAGTGACCCAAGCAAGAAAACACTTCCAAACCATTGATATACAATGAATTCCTGAAATGACGATCCATTCAATATCTATTCATGCCCACCCGACCATCCGCCCTGCTGGAAATCCTTAGCGAGGGACCCGCCAACGCGGCGAGCTTGTGCCTGCGGCTGAAGATCAGCCAGCCCACGCTGTCGCGCCGTATCGCAGAAGCTGGCGACCGCATTGCGCGTGTTGGCAGCGCGCGGGCTGTGCGGTATCTGGCATGCCGGATTGTGGCGGGGCAGACGCAATTTGCGCTGTACCGTGTTACGGCTGCAGGTCGGATTGAACAATGGGGCGAGCTGCTGCCGGTCCATCCAGGCTTTATCCTACGCCAAAGTGGCGAAGACGACTGCTTGCTGGACAGCTTGCCTTGGTGGCTACAGGACATGCGCCCGCAAGGCTTTATCGGGCGGCACTGGGTGCGCCACCGTGCCGCTGCGCTAGGTTTGCCAGATGACCTGCTGAATTGGAGCGACGACCATGTGCTGGCCGCGCTGGCGGCGGGAGAGCATGATGTGCCCGGCAATCTGCTTCTGGGTGACGCAAGCCGCTCCGCCTGGCTGGCACACCAGCCGGACAGCATCGCCACGAGTGAGCGCGCACAGCATTACCCTCGCCTTGCCGCCCAATCGATGGCGGGCGAATTGGTTGGCTCCAGTGCCGGCGGGGAGCAACCCAAATTCGCCGTGCACATGAATGGGCATGCAGTCCTCGTCAAGTTCAGTGCCGCGCAGGACAACGCGATTAGTCAGCGTTGGCGCGACCTGCTGCTGGCGGAGCATCTCGCCCTGCAACAGTTGGCCAATCACGGCCTATTAGCTGCCAATAGCGAAGTGCTGGATGCTAACGGCCAGCGTTTCCTGCAGCTATCGCGCTTCGACCGCACCCAGCAGGGTGGTCGGCGTGGCGTGGTGTCACTGGCCACCTTGGACGCGGAATTCGTCGGGCGGGCTCGCGCGACCTGGCCGGAACTCACCGAAGCACTACTCAAGCAGGCCCGCATTACGAAGCAAGCCCATCAGGATGTCTGCCGGCTATATGCCTTCGGCCGCCTGATCGGCAACAGTGATATGCACAATGGCAACCTTGCCTTTCTGCATGAAGGCACCATGCCCCTGTCACAGGCCCCTGCTTATGACATGCTGCCCATGGCCCTGGCCCCCGACCGCAGCGGCACAATGCGCGACAACCTGCCCACGTTCACACTGCCCACTCAGCCGCCGGCCAGCGTATGGCACGAAATGCTGCCGTTGGCCCGCGCATACTGGCGGCGCCTCGCCGAGCACCCGCTGGCCAGTTCAGAATTTGCGGAGATTGCCGGACGGCAGCAGGCCTGGCTCGACGAAGCCAGCCGGCAGCTCGAGCGGCTGGCCTGAGAGCAAGCACGCCCGCATGCTCTGGGGACATGCTGGCAAAAAAACGAACGTGCTGGAACCCGACGATTCTGCTGGCGAGTCATCATTTTCCCAGGCTCAGTGACCAAGACCACTCCTGGCGATCTGCTGCTCAACGAACTGGGCGAACAATGCATGCAGGCGCGTCGCCGGATGAAGGTCGTCGGCGAACATGTAGGTCTGATCGGCATTGGCCGTCACGTAGGTAGCCGGCGAGCACAACAAGGCCGTGTCGTGAGGCGTTTTCGCAGGATCGCAGGCGACGCCGGTGTTTGACACGACGAAGCCATTGGCCTGAAAGCTCGCAATGATCTGGTTCTCCCATGTATAAGAATCGATCTGGATGACCTTGCCTTGCAGGCCATCGGCCTGCAAGGCAGCGATCAAGCTGTTGTTGAAGATCTGCGATAGCTGGGTCAGGTTTGCCCCGCCGTCGGACGAGGCGATGCCTTTGGGCGATAGTCCGACATTCGGGACATTGACCAAGACGACATGCGTGGCGCCGTTCTGGATGATCTGTCCGACTATTTGCGCCAGGGTGGTTGCCGCCGTCTGCACGGTCTGCGCCGCGGCCGGCAGTGCCCCGGCGCGAAGCACGTCGTTCGAGCCGCCCCAGACCAGCACCAGCTGATTGGCGTTGAAGCTCCCGTGTGCGGACAAATATCTCGAAACCTGCTGGTTGACGGGCATTTCGACGTTGCCGATCACGTCAGTCAGAAAATTGTTCAGGTTTGCCGGCGTTGCCACCGTGGCGCCGCCCTCCGCATAGCCGAGGCCGCCTTGCGCACTCAACTGATGCGTGATGCCGATCGTAAACGCAGCGCTTAGCGTATCGCCATAGTATTGCGCCACATTCTGAGTCCACACTTGCCCAGGATTGGTTGTGAATCGCCCTCCGCCGACCGCGCTAGCGATCGGCGCAAAGGTCCCGACATCAGACAGGCTGTCGCCAAACGAGACAACTTGCAGCGCAATGCCGCCTGCCGGGCCGGACGCGCCACTGCTGCTACCCGAGCCGCCTCCATCCCCGCCGCATGCGGCAACCAGCGAAATCACCACGGCAAGAATCGCGGCACGTACCTGATCGATGCTTCTTTGCATGGTTTCTCCCCGCAGGTTGGCCGGGCAACCGCCCCCACGTGGCGGGCCGATCGGCGGCCCGCATATCGCTCTTGCGATAGGTACCTTGTCAGGCTGACGAGTGCAAAGCGCACATGGCTGCCTTGCCGCTGACCGGCGGCTCATCAGTAGCCCATCAGTAGCTAGACTAGCGAAGGGCTCTGCGCGATGACGCATGACGCATGACGCATTGATTATAGTGACCTGAACGGGCCGTGCAGTCGGTACGGTGCCGGACATGGTGGACGTCCGGATGTCAATCCGGCCCAGATCAGCAAGCAGGGGCCGCACCCGGTGCAGCGAGCGCCACTCTTCCGAATCAACGTTGAGAGTCGGCTTTGCCAGGGGCTGCGGCAGCATCCAGAGCCAGCATCGCGGGCCCGATCATCGCCTGCAAGCGGGCGCGGCTGACGCCGTCGCGGGCCTGCACGGAGATGCCGTGCAGCAGCGCGCCGTAGAGATCGCCAAGCGCGGCGATGTCGGTGTCCTGCCGCAGTTCACCGCTTTGCACCGCCGCATGCAGCCGGTCAATGATGGATTGCGTGCGCTGGCGGCGATGTTCTGCCAGCCAGTCGGCCACCGGTTCGTTCTCGAGTGCGCAACTGCTGGCCGCGGACACCACCAGGCAGCCATGCGGACGGCCGCGTTTGGTGTAGGTCCGCGCCGCGTCGTTGAGCAAGCGTTCGATGGCCTGCCTGGCCGACTCCTCTTCCTGCATGGCTCGATCCGCGAAGCCACCTTCGCCTGCCTCGTAGAGCGCCACCGCTTCCCGGAACAACGCTTCCTTGCTGCCGAACGCCGCGTAGATGCGCGCCGAGGCCAGGCCCAGCGCCTCGACCAGCGTCGACATCGACGCGCCTTCATAGCCGCGCTCCCAGAACACGGTCATGGCCGTATTCAGGGCTTGGTCTCGATCAAATTCTCTGGGGCGTCCGGCCATGTTCTGCTCGTGAGTGAATGCTGTCGCGGCGTGCATTTTACCGTCGCGGCGCCGAACACGGTTGACTTCCTCATCCTTGCCATCTATTCTTTGTCGCTCAACAAACAATAGGCGGTTCAATCCATGCAAACCATCAAAGGTCCAAGTCTCCACCTCGCCCAGTTCAGCGACACGCAAGCGCCGTTCAACACGCTGCCCGCCATCGCCAAATGGGCCGCCGACATCGGCTTCAAGGCATTGCAGATTCCAGCGTGGGACGAGCGCCTGTTCGACGTGAAGACCGCAGCGCAAAGCCAGACATACTGCGACGAAGTCAAAGGCATGCTGGCCGGGCACGGCCTGGTCATCAGCGAACTGACCACGCATATCTTCGGGCAGCTGGTGGCGGTGCATCCCGCCTACGATTCAATGTGCGACAACTTCGCGCCGCCCGCGCTGCGCGGCAATCCGCAGGCGCGCTCCGCCTGGGCGCTGGAGCGCCTCCAGCTTGCCGCCAAGGCGTCGCGCCGGCTTGGCCTGACCGAGATGGGCACCTTCTCCGGCTCGTTCGCGTGGCCTTACCTGTTCCCGTTCCCGCAGCGCCCGGAAGGCTTGATCGAAGCCGCCTTCGAAGAACTCGCCAAACGCTGGTTGCCGGTGCTCAATGCCTGCGATGCGCAAGGCGTCAACCTTTGCTATGAGATTCATCCCAGCGAAGACCTCCACGACGGCGCCACCTTCGAGCGCTTCCTCGGCCTGGTTGGCGACCATCCGCGCTGCCACATCCTGTTCGATCCCAGCCACTTCGTGCTGCAACAGCTGAACTACCTGGACTACATCGACTTGTACCGCGACCGCATCCGCATGTTCCACGTCAAGGACGCCGAGTTCAACCCAAGCGGGCGGCAAGGCATCTATGGCGGATATACGTCGTGGACCGAGCGCGCCGGACGCTTCCGCTCGCTGGGCGATGGCCAGGTCGATTTCAAGTCGATTTTCTCCAAGCTTGCGCAATACGACTACCAAGGCTGGGCCACGCTCGAGTGGGAGTGCTGCCTGAAAAACCAGGAAGACGGTGCGCGCGAAGGCGTGGATTTCATCAACCGCCATATCATCCGCGTGACCTCACGCATCTTCGACGACTTTGCTGGCGCCACCGTCAACAAGGCGCAGATCGACAGCATGCTCGGCATCGCCTGACACCGACATCGCATTCATCGCATCCAATGCCTCCGATACATCCAATCCATCCACCGAAGACATCCATGCAAGACAACACCCAACACACGCACACTTATGTACGCATTGACGGCCACCGTGTGCACTGTGTCACCGCAGGCAGCGGCCTGCCGGTTCTGCTGATTCCCGGTTGGCCGCAGACGTGGTTCGCCTGGCGCCATGTCATGGCGGCGCTCGCACAATGCGGCTTTCTCGCCGTCGCGGTCGACCCGCCGGGCACTGGGCATTCCGACCGGCCGCCCACGGGCTACGACACCGGCGCCACTGCCCACACATTGCACCGCGTGATGGCCGCACTGGGCCATGGCCGCTATCAGGTGGTCGGCCACGATGTGGGCATGTGGGTGGCCTACGCGCTGGCCAGCGACCATCCCGACGCAGTCACGCGGCTGGCGCTTACCGAGGCCGTGATCCCCGGACTTGCGCCTGCGCCGAGCATCTTCGCCCCGCCTGCCGAGAACAAGTTCCTGTGGCACTTCATGTTCAACCAGGTAGCCGATCTGCCCGAGACGCTGATCGCCGGGCGCGAGGCCGCCTACCTGAATTTCATGTTCGACCAGTGGTCCCATCGTCGCGACCGCGTGGCCGTGGACACCTACATCGCGGCCTATTCGGCGCCGGGCGGCCTGCGCGGCGGTTTCGCCTACTACCGCGCGATTCCGGAAACGGTGCGGCAGAACCGCGAACGCGCAAAGCGCAAGCTGGCGATGCCGGTGCTAGCCATCGGCGCGGAGCACGCGACCAACGATGCGCCACTGGAGACGCTGCGCGACAACGCCATCGACCTGCGCGGCGTGGTGGTGCCGGACTGCGGCCACTTCATCATGGAGGAGGCACCAGAGGCATTCATCGCTGAACTGCTGCCGTTCCTGGAAGCGCAGCAGGGAGGGCATGCGCATGTCCGTTGATGTAGATATCGTTCGCTTCCTGGCAGCGTTACCAGCAAGTGTCGGTGAGACGTCGCTAGTGGAAATGCGCCAGGCCACCGAACGAGATTTGCCTGCGCTGCACGGCCCCTTGCAGGAAGTGGCCGCGATCAAGGTGTTCAGCGTGACAGCCGATGACGGCTACGAGATCAGGATTCGCGGCTACTGGCCGACGGCGTCGCGGCAAGCTGACGCGCCGCTGCCTGCCATCGTGTTCGCGCACGGCGGCGGCTGGGTTCTCTGCTCGCTGGCGCTTTACGACAACCCCTGCCGTGCCTTGGCCAACGCCACCGGCTGCGTGGTGCTGTCGGTGGACTACAGGCTCGCGCCCGAGCACAAGTTCCCTGTGCCGCTGGAGGACGTGTATCGCGCGGTGGTGTGGGCATTCGACAAAGCTGCGGAACTCGGCATCGATCCAAAGCGGATCGCTGTAGGCGGCGACAGCGCCGGCGGCAACCTTGCCGCCGCTGCGGCCCTGTTGGCACGCGACCGCAATGGCCCCGCCATCGCGCATCAGTTGCTGCTGTATCCCGCGTTGGACAGCGCGATGGACTCGAACTCCTACGCCGAATTTTCCGAGGGCTACTACCTGACGCGAGATGTGATGGCATCCTGCTGGTCGGCCTACCTGCGCGGACCGGCGGACAAAGGCTCGCCATATGCGTCGCCGCTGCGCGCAGAGCGGCTCGATGGCCTGCCACCCGCCATCATTCTGGTCTGCGAGTACGACCCACTGCGCGACGAAGGCGAGGCTTACGCCCGCCGGCTCGCCGACGCGGGCGTCATCGTGCAACAGACTCGCTTGCCGGGCATGGTGCATGCCTGCATCCACCTGCTCGGCGTGGCGCCTGCTGCGCAATGCCTGTTCGATCGCGTCGGCGCGATGATGAAAGCGGCGCTACGGGCGTAACCGTCGGATGCCACTCAGGCGCGCAACGCGCCGGACGCTACCGGATGAACCTGGTGGACGCTGGGCAGGCCATCGCGCCGCCCGCGAGCAGCGCGTCATATCGCTCGCGGGCGGCATTCTCCGCGCGAATGCGGTAGGCGTGGGAACATCGAGTCCCATTTTTTACCTACACGTTTCCCGCACTGACGCTCTATTCTGTTAACCATGCCCGGTGGCGCAGCCCGCACATGCACGGGAGCCCCTCCGATTGGTTTTCCGAGGACGTGTACGTGGCCCCCATGTCCAAGAACTTCAAACGCGCCTCTACGAAAACGCCGGCCGCATCCGCTCGTCACGGTGCCGAGGGCAGCGACCGAACCCTGCTGTATTTCGGTTGCCTCACCCTGTTCATCTATCTGGCAACGCCGGCGGGTTTCCTGGTTGATGTACAGACGTCGTACATACTCAAGAACCAGTTGCATGCAACGGCAACGCAGATCTCGACATTCCGGCTGGTTACGGGCATACCCGTGTACATCGCGTTCGCTTTTGGCCTCGCGCGCGACCAATGGAACCCGCTGGGATTGCGCGATCGTGGCTTCTTCCTGATTTTCGCTCCGGTGACCGCGGTGGCATTCGTCTGGATAGCGTTTTCAGGTTTCTCATACGCGGGACTGGTCATCGGGATGCTGCTGGCAATGCTGTCGTCCCGATTTGTCGCCGCGGCCTATCAGGGCTTGATCGCCTTGGTGGGCCAGGAAAAACGCATGTCCGGGCGCCTGAGCGCGCTGTGCAACTTGGTCAGCTCCGTCCCGGTCGTTGCGGGCGCGTTCGCTTCCGGGTACATCTCCGATCATCTTGCCGCGAAAGAAGCCTTTATCCTGGTGGCGACGGTTACGTTATTGATTGCCGCGCTGGGGCTCTGGAAGCCCGTTTCCGTCTTCGGCCAACTCTACGATCAGCCGCAAGCCAGGGGCGCGGATCTCCTTGGCAACGTCAGCAGGCTGGCGAAGCATAAGGCCGTCTATCCAGCGGTTCTCATCTGCTTTCTGTGGAACTTTGCGCCAGGATCGGCCACTCCGCTACAGTTCTATCTGACCAATGTGCTGCATGCATCGGATTCCATTTACTCGTACTACAACGGGATCTTTGCCGCCGCGTTCATCCCGACATTTTTGCTGTATGGCTTTCTGTGCAAGAAAGTACCGCTGAACAAGCTGCTGTGGTGGGGAACGATCGTCGCAGTGCCACAGATGATTCCGCTAGCATTCATTCACTCAGCCAATCTCGCGCTTGTGTTGGCGGCTCCGATAGGGCTGATGGGCGGTGTAGCCACGGCAGCATATCTCGATCTCGCGATGCGGTCCTGCCCGCCTGGCTTGCAAGGCACCTTGATGATGCTGGTGGATGGCGTACTCGCGCTCTCGGCGCGTGCCGGGGATCTATTGGGCTCATGGATCTATAACAGCAGCCCAACGCACGGATTCACCTATTGCGTGATCGCGACGACCGTGGTGTACGCCCTGATCCTGCCCTTGATCCCGCTGGCGCCGAAAGAATTGATTGCTACCAAGGATGGCGAACCCAACCCGGAGGTCGAAGCCAAGGTGCTGAGCGAGATCCGGGAAACGTAAGCGAGTGACTAGTACCGTCGGGCCCGTACGTGGCGATCCGCTCTGATAGGGAGGCTCTGGATCGTACTCCATCTGGATCCATCTGGAGCTGTACTTCCTGTGCCACGTCATCGCCCATAAGGTCGGCCACTATGGATAAGGCAAAGTCGATCCTCGAGGTTACACCCGCACCAGTCATCCGGTTTCGATTCCGCACAACGCACTCGCGAACGGGTTCCGCTCCGAGCAGACTCAACTGATCGATAGAGGACCAATGGCAAGTTGCACGGTAGCCCGTGAGGAGGCCAGCCGCCCCCAAAACCAGGGATCCAGTGCAGACAGACGGATCTGTTCGAGCACCGTCGTCTTGAATTCGGCGCTGTACCCGCGCCTTCGCGCGCCGCCCAACTGTCGACACATTATCCATCGTCTCCACGATCTCCTTCGTGGGGACGATGCAGGATCGCTTCGATCAGCTCAAAATGGGAAAGCTGGACGCTTACCGTTCGACGTCGAATCGAACGACGAGCTGCTGGCGCTCATCAGCGTGCTTCCTCTCGTTCCGTACATGGACCCTTCTCGCGTCAGCGCTAAAGAGTCAACTCTGAACTCACGGAACTTGCGCGCCCGTTGTTACGGCTGATCCACTGCATCGCGAACGCCGATGTGAGTCCGCCGATCGCGACAATCGCGACCAACAACCCGGGTGCCGCCTTGTTTCCGGTTGCATTTGCGATCAGTGTAGTGGCGAGAGGCGTAAATCCACCCAAGAGGGCAGCGGCAACGTTATAGCTGATCGCCAAGCCGCTGAAGCGAAGCCTTACGGGAAATAGACTCGATGCAAGTACGCCGAACGAGCCTGAGATCAGTGAGCATACAAGCGCCATGCTAAAAAACGTGAGATATGGAGGACGTGCGGGCGCCGTGAGCAGCGATGCGTAGAACGGGTAGGCACCCATGGCAATCGCTGCGCTACCGAGGATATACAAGCTGTGGGGGCGTATGCGATCTGCAGCATAGCCGACGACGACGATGGCAATCGACATAACTGCCAAGGCGGTCATCACGAGACCGCTGGCTGCACGAGCCGAGAATCCGGCTACCTGTTCGAGGTACGGGACCATCGCAACGTTCAGCATTGCTATCAGCATCTGGTTCAACCCCACGATACCAACGCCAACCGCGATCTGCGAAGAGTACGTGCGTGTTACCTCCCATGCCGGCAATCGAGCGCGTTTTTGAGCTTGGACCGAGAGGAACATCGGCGTCTCACGCAGATTTCCACGCATGCATGCATGCACCAACGACACCGAGCACGCCACCTGCAAGAAACGCCAGTCGCCAACCAAATGTGCCTATGTCCTCGGCATTCAGTATTGTATGCAGCCCCATGCTAATGCCGACGGCGAGTAAGCTCCCAGTATTGACGCACGAGAACATGAGGCCACACGCCAGTCCAGTCCAATTCGGAGCCGTCTCGACCACGTACGCAATTGCTCCTGGCAGTTCCCCGCCGACACATGCGCCCTGCACAAAGCGCATCAACACGAAAAGACTGGTCGCGGCGACTCCGAACGATGCATATGTGGGAATGCACGCCATGATGATCGTCGCGGCAGCCATCGTGATGAGCGATACGTTGAAGGCGGCGCGACGACCGAAGCGATCACCAATGTGACCGAGAACAAGACCGCCGACCGGTCTTGCGAAATAGCCGACAGCAAATGCAGCGAATGCAGCGGCCATCGACGTCGCCGGACTACCGGTTGGAAAGAACGCACGAGCGACGTATGGGGCAAACACGCCATAAACGATGAAGTCGTAGAACTCGAGGCCACCGCCGATGCTTGCAATCACTATCGTGCGCCAGTCGATTCTCTGCTCGGAGCGCGCGTGTGCGTCAGTGGGCGAACTGACACCGCTTGTTCCCATGTCATATCCTCCTCTCAATTCGGTTGTGTTCAGGGATGGAGTATTGCAGCGGCACGCGCAACGGCGTACTGTCGACGTTTCATCCGATCTTGGCTCAATGCATCGAGTTGCTCTCGTACTGCTCGTGGCGCACGATCCGGCGATCCCGAGTCGAACGGAGGAGCCGGGTCGTACTCGAGCAAAAGCTGGATGGTCTGTGCAGCCTCGGTGCTTACCAAATCGCCGACGACCTTCAGCGCCATATCGATGCCGGCAGTGACCCCACCCGAAGTAAAGAAGCGTCCGTCCGTAGTCATGCGTTCGCGCGTAGGAGTCGCGCCAAAGTCTGCAAGCAGGTCAGCGGATTGCCAATGGCAGCTTGCACGCAGACCGTGTAGACAACCTGCTGCGCCGAGCAGCAAGGGGCCAGTGCAGATGCCAAACACGTAACGAGCCCCGGCCGATTGCTCGCGGACAAAATCGACGGTTCGAGGATCAAGCATGGCATCGTCTACACCAGGGCCACCCGGTACGACCAGCAAATCGTACTGGGGCGCCTCGGCAAAGGACGTCGTTGGCAACCAGGAAAATCCGCGCCCGCAGCGTACTGACTCGCGTGTTTTGGCGACCAAATCTACCTGCCAACTCTCGACTGCGCTTAGCACTTCGAGTGGACCGTTCATGTCCAACTGTGTGATTCCTGGATACATCAGCATCCCTACCCGAAATACAATGTCACTCATGTGAGCCGCTCCTTTGACTGGGCTGGTGTCCATTCTAAGGAGCGCAAAGTTGGCAAAAATGTCAAAGTCCCCGCCTTTCGTGCCACATGTCGAGCGACGTGTCGTTGCGGTCGCTTTTGACGACCATCAACCGCTAGATATTGTTGGACCGATGCAGGTATTCAATCTCGCGAATCGGGAAGGAATTCAGCCCCTGTATGAGGTGCGTGTGGTCGCAGAAGTGCCTGGAAGAGTACGAGTTGCCGCGGGGCCGGATATTGTCGTTGACGACGATCTGTCGCTGCTTCAGCTGGCAGATACAGTCATTGTGCCCGGCGGACCTGGAGTCGGCTCCGCCGCACAGAGCATGGCGCTGCGGCGTGCGTTGAACGCGAGCCGCGGTCGAGCACGGCGGATCTGCTCGGTTTGCACTGGCGCGTTCGTACTTGCGAGCGCCGGGTTGCTTGCGGGGCGCCGTGCGACTACGCACTGGGAGAAATGCGGCGAATTGGCCCGCCTGCATCGTGATGTTGAGGTGCTTACTTCGCCAATCTACGTCAACGATGGCGACGTTTGGACGTCCGCTGGTGTTACGGCCGGCATTGATATGGCACTTGCACTCGTAGAGCAGGACCACGGACATGTAATCGCCGCTCGGATCGCGAGGAAGCTGGTTGTGTATTTGCGGCGTCCTGGCGGCCAGCCCCAGTCCAGCGAGATGCTTGCAATGCAAGAACGTGCCGGCAACGGCCTTTATCTCGAACTCATGAACCGAGTCGCATCAACGCTATATCGTCCATGGAGTATCGAGGAATTGGCTGATGCGGTCGGCCAAACACCGCGAACTTTCCAGCGGCGCTTTAGAGAAGCGATGGGATGTTCGGCATTTGTCGCAGTACAGGACCTGCGACTCGCACGGGCCAGATTGCTGCTTGAAACGACTGACGCACTCACCGCAACGATTTCCAACAAGTGCGGTTTCGCGTCCGAAGAGCAGATGCGCCGGGCATTTCGGCGGAAGTTTGGGGCGCCGCCGGCATCGTTCAGGAGTTTCCCAAAGCAGAAGGAGACAGGAGCGGAATGACAGTGCGAGTGAAGCGCTAAAGCCCTCAGCGATTAGCTGCGTAGTCGGATTTGAACGCGACTACGCAAGCGAGGCATCCCAGGAAACTAGCACATGACAAGCAGGAATCTCAGACAAGGAGGTTGAATTTTCTCGACTATGCTTGGGAACCACACATCAGGAGACCACAATGGCCATTGAACATCCCCGCTATCGGGTAGCTGCTGTCCAGGCGGCGCCAGAGTTTCTTAATCTCGAGGCAACCGTTGACAAGACGATTTCGCTTATCGAAGAGGCTGCAGTAGGCGGCGCAAGTCTCATTGCTTTCCCTGAAACGTGGATACCGGGATACCCATGGTTTGCCTGGCTTGGCGCGCCGATCTGGGGCATGAAATTCATTCAGGCATATCATGACAACTCGATGCTCATCGACAGCGTGCAGTTCGATCGCATCGCGCAAGCGGCATCGCGTTGCAACATCACCGTTGTGCTCGGCTTCAGCGAGAAAGACGCAGGAAGCCTGTACATTGCCCAGGCCATCCTGAGTCCTGAGGGGAAGACCATCGCCACGCGCCGCAAGCTGAAGCCCACTCATGTCGAACGCGCGCTCTTCGGCGAAGGCGATGGCAGCGACCTGGCTGTTCACGACACCAACCTCGGCAGGATTGGCGCCCTTTGCTGCTGGGAGCATCTTCAGCCACTTACCAAGTATGCGATGTATGCTCAGAATGAGCAGGTCCATATCGCCGCTTGGCCCAGCTTCTCGCTTTACGTCGACGCGGCTTACGCGCTCGGACCAGAGGTAAACAACGCCGCGAGTCGGTTGTATGCGGTCGAGGGCCAGTGCTTTGTAGTTGCGCCGTGCGCAACGGTTTCGCAAAAGATGATCGACATGCTTTGCGAGACACCCGAGCAGCAAGCGCTGCTGAAATTGGGGGGCGGCCATGCGCAAATCTACGGACCTGACGGCCGATCGCTGGCCGACCCGCTGCCTCCAGATGCGGAGGGGTTGCTATACGCGGACATTGACCTCGCAGCAATCACCCTCGCTAAAGCAGCTGCTGATCCGGCTGGGCATTACTCGCGCCCGGACGTGACACAACTGCTGCTGGACCGCAATCCAAAGCCTCGTGTCGTGCATGTGAAGTACGGCCAAAGTGCAAACGGCAACTTACCGGGCATGCGAGCCGTCGAGCATATAGAGCTCGAGGAAGGTGAACAGGCCTGAGCGTTCAAACGACGTCTCCGATCAAGCTGTCCCACAGGGGACTGAACGGCCCGGCTGTTATTCGCGCGAGCGGAACGCAGCCGGGCTTTGGCCGAACCGTCTCCGGAATGCGCGGCTGAAGTGTGCGGGATCGTTGAATCCCCAGCTCATGGCGATCTGCTTGATGCTCAACCCGGAACAAGCGACGTCGAGCAGCGTCGCCCGACATGCCTGCAGCCTTTGATCCCAGATCCACTCGGCGAGCGAACACCGTTCCGCCTCGAACACTCGATACATTGAGCTGACGGACACACCGAGCGCTTCGCTGATCGAGATGATGCTCAGGTCCGGATCCGATAGATGTTCGTGAATATAGGACTTGATCCGGTTCAAGTGAAACAGCTTCAAGGTCGGTAGCGATCCGACCTGCGAAGCCGGCAAAGTCGCCAGGGCCGTAGCGACGAGATCGAGCACGGCGTTGGAGACAGATGCCTGTGTCTGACCAGCCATCGCTTCTGCATGCTCTGTTAATCCCACCACCAACTCCCCTAGCAGGCGCCCTATGCCCTGGCTGCCGCGAATGGCGATGGCCGTCAACCGTTCCGCCGATGGTGCTCGCACACGCAGGCGGTCGCGTGGCACCGTCACGACCAGTTGTTCGAAGTCCTCCCGGAACACGAGTTCGTAGGGACGAGTGCTGTCATAGATCACAAAATCCCCAGCTGCAAGTACTGCACGCCGACCATCTTGGCGTACTTCCCCCTCACCTGCCAATTGGAAGCTGACCAGGAACAGTTCGTCCTGAGTCTGCCGGATCAGTCGCGACGTCCGCCGCACGTGCTGGCCATTGGAATTCACCACCGCAAGTTCGATGTCCGCGAGATCACTCTGGGTGATGCGACCAGAAAACTGCCGCCCTCCATTGAGCTTAACGGGGTCGAAGTCCAGTTTGACGAAGGCGCGACTGATAGCGTCTCGCCAAAAGTCCAACCGCTCTTCAACAGGTGCGGAATCGGTACTCGTGCTTTTCATCGTCTAACGCATGAACAGGACATCAGTGATGTCTTGGATTGGTGCTGCTCGCCGAACAGTAATAGCCCAGGCACGCCATTTCCCGGGAGAAATCATCGGAACCGGGCCGGCAAGCTGAATCAACGATGTCGGGAGCGTGGTGCAATACCCGCGATCTTTGGCATTGCAGAATGGAACCGACCGGCAGGGGGGACTTCCTTGCCGAACCTTCCTCTGGGTATACTAAATGAAAACTCGTTTCGCCAGCTTGCTGTTTCTCTCGTTGATGGTGGCAACCTCTGCCAAGGCAACCGTTCTCGCGACCGATCCTGCGGACTATGTGCCTTTGCCACCGGGCACTAACCTCGGCCTGCTTTATTACCAGCACAGTGAGAGCACCGCTTTCTATGCCGACGGAAGGCGCACGCCGGCACCCTTTGATGTCCAGTCGGATATCGGCGTTGTCCGCTATATCCACTACGCAAGCCTCTTCGGCTTCACAGTGACGCCGCAGGTCATCATGCCCTTCGGCAGCGTGCGCATGAGTGCCCCGGCCAATCTTCATTCGAATGGTACTGGCGATCCGTTCATCGGCTCGGCGATCTGGTTCATCAACGACCCTGATCACCAGCGCTATCTCAGCACCGCCCAGTTCGTCTCCGCTCCGCTTGGGACCTACCACACCGATCAGGGATCCCTCAATCTCGGCGCACACCGCTGGACAGCCGTGACGCATCTGAACTATTCCCAGAACATCACTGGTCCAGTTTTCCTCGACTTGACAGGCGAAGTGGCTTTCTACGGCACTAACAACGATTTCGCTGGGGCTGACTACAAGCAGCGGCCGACGTTCAGCCTGCAAAGTCACCTCCGCTACGAACTCAGCAACAGAACACGGATCGCGATCACCTATTACCACACCGCGGGCGGCCGTACCGAACTCAACGGCGTCACTCAGAGCGCAAGCATGTCGACCGATACGTGCTTGTTCACAGTGGCTCACTTCTTGACACCATCACTGCAACTGGAAATCCAGGGCGGCCAGGACGTACACGTGCGCAACGGCCCCAAGGACAAGCTTCGGCTCAATCTGCGTTTAGCAAAAGCGTTTTAGCGATCGCAAGCGCGCCTGAGATATTGATGCAGCACTTATGCCGGAGAACAGGATCGATGAACGGCAAGCCCTGGGCCAATGCACAGCATGCGCGAAAACCGGTTTCCTTAGCGATGACATCAAGCGGATGCCGGCCCTGTTCGATCATCAGTCGCTCCGCCTCCAGTCGCAGCCCTTCGATTGCCTTGGCGGGAGACTGCCCCGTTTCCAGCGTGAACACACGACCGAACTAGCGCGGACTCAGATGAACAGTCTCGGCCAGTTCCTCCACGGTCAGCGAACGGCTCCGATTCTAACGTGCATAGTTCAGCGCATTCTGGATGCGATCAGAATTTGGCGCTAGGTCGAGCATTTCGGAATGCTGGGACCGCCCGCCCGCCCGACGCTGATGCATAACCAGCTTGTGCGCCGACCAAGATGGCGCCCGCCTAGCCAACGACGAAGTGCGCGTTGACCATGGTGAAAGGAAGGATGGAAATGCGACGAATGACAGTATTGGACTCATAGACGATTGACGAATCAGACCCGCGGCTCAAGCCAGTAATGCATCGAGCCTTTCGTTCAACGTGCTCAGCGCTGCTCCGGTCGCAGGGAGCTTATGCACGTTCTTTCCGTCCACGAAGAACAAGGTAGGGTAGGAGGACGCACCAAGTCCGCGCGCCAGTTCGAAGTCCACTTTCGCCTGTGCCTTGCCAAAGCCGTCTGACAGAGCACGCAATGCCAACTTCTCGTCGAGACCATAGGCCGATGCGATGCCCGCGATCGTTGCAGGATCGGACAGGCTAAGACCTCGACCGTAGAACGCCGCCTGCAGTTCATGGGCCCAATGCACGGCACGCCCAGGGGCTTGCGCCCGCAGTACAGCCAGGCCCACGGCGGCATCGACGGAGTCCATGACCATGTTGCCGTGCCTCAGCAGACTCTGATAGGCCTCGCCAAATACGGCGCCGGTCAGCTGGGCGATTCGCTCGTTGGCCTGCGGGATGTGGGGGTAACTGGCGATCGGCTTAGCGCGCTCGCCAACGAACAGGCCGCCACTAATGGCGCTGAACGCGACCTTATTGCGATTGGCGGCTTCGAACTCGCTCATGCGCTCCGAAAAGCCCCAGCACCAACCGCAGTAGGCGTCCGTGACGTACACGACGGACTTGGGCGGCAGATTGAATGCGTGCATGGTGTTGCCTCCTTCTCGCGCTTTTTTCCCACTACCACTTCATTTCGCCCTTGCCGACCTTGGCGCCGATGTCCAGGGCGATGCCGAGTCCAGCGGTGGGATATGCGGCCTTCATCGCGCCGATGAGCGTGGCACTATCGTCTGCCTGCCCCAATTCAGCATCCCAACGCTGCAGATATGCCTGCGTGAAGGCGACTTGGGAGACGTTTTGCTCCTGACCCGGAGCAGAGTGGCCTGGCACCACAATTGTCGGCAGTAGCGCGGCGATATCGCTAAGCTTCTTGGACCAAGCAGCGCGGTCTTCAGCGCTAGCGGCGTCAGCCGTCCAGACGTGTAGACCGGCGAACACATTCACTCCACCGACTACGGCCTTGATAGAGGGGATCCAGACATAGCTACGGTGTGGCAGGCGATCTTTCGTGCCACGGATTTCCAGCGTCTGACCTTCCAGCGTGATCGTGTTGCCGACGAGAACCTTTGGCAGGCTGACACTCTTTGGAGCGTTCGCGCCCATCTTCGGCGGCCAGAACGCCAGCTTCTTGGGCAACGTAGCTTCAATCTTCTTGATGGTCGGAGCAGTAGCGACGACTTTCACATCAGGGAAGTACGTCTTCAGGACGTCGATGCCAAAGTAGTAGTCGGGATCTGGCTGGCTGATATAGATCAGCTTCAGCGTCTTGCGGCTATCCAACACCATTGCGGTGATGCGCAATGCGTCTGCTCGGGTGAAGCCCGTATCGAGCAGCACAGCGTCGGTTTTGCCCGTCACCAGCACCGAGTTGACATTGAAGCTGTCCGCGTCAGCGTTGTAGACCTTCAAACTCAGCGGTCCGGGCTGGGCGTGGGCGGTTACCGCGGTAAGCGCAAATGCTGCAGCAGTAACCAAGCTGGTAAGCGAGCGAGCGATCATGGAGTTTTCCTGTTGGCAGCGGGATGCTGTCGTCAGGTGAACTATATTGACTACCAAAAGAGAGATAAACTGCGTTTCGATTAAATGTTTGTCAACTAAACCGAGCAAATGACATGGACAGACTGACGGCGATGCGCGTCTTCATCGAGATCGTGGATCGAGGAAGCGTTAGTGCGGCGGCAGACACGCTCGGCATGTCCAGAGCGATGGCAAGCCGTTATCTCGAGGGGCTGGAGGATTGGCTTGGTGCACGGCTCCTGCACCGCACTACACGTAGGCTCGCCTTGAGCGATGCGGGTGAGCGAGCGTTGGAGAACTGTCGCGAAATGGTTGCGCTGGCCGAAGACGTCGCCGCGCAAACAAGCCAGGGTGGTGGCGAAGCGCACGGGCGACTGCGGCTGACTTCGTCGCCGGCGTTCGCGCAAGCGCAGTTGACTTCGGCGATCGTGGATTTCCAGGCACTTCATCCCTTAGTGGAAATCGAGTTGATCCTGGTTGACCGAGCGGTCAACCTCGTGGAGGACCGTATCGACTTGGCCGTGCGTCTCAGCAATCGGATCGACCCCGGGCTTGTCGCTCGTCGACTAGCGACCTGCCATTCAGTCCTATGCGCCTCACCGGCGTACCTCAAGCGTGCGGGCGTTCCCAAATCCCCCGAAGACCTACGCACTCACCGCTGTATCATCCATAGCACCGCGTTCGCGCCCGAATACCACCTACGGCTCGAAGGTCAACTGACAACAATTGAAGCTCAAGGAATCCTCACCGCGAACGAGACCTCCATAATGCGGGCAGCCGCACTGGCGGGTGGCGGAATCGTAATGCTGCCCACGTTCTATGTGGGCGACGACCTGGCTCGAGGTACGTTACAGCCTGTGCTGCCCAAGTACGCGCTCGATCCCTTGGAAGTTCAAGCCTTCTTTCTATCTCGTCGGCATCAACCCAAGCCCTTACGACTTCTCATTGAGTTCCTTGCCGATCGTTTTGGTGGCGAGGTCGCGCCGTGGGACGCGAGGACGCACAGCGCGCGTTGAGCGTTTCGTACGCGGGCTGAGTTGCAGCTAGCAAGGGACGAAGAACAGCGGCAAGAGATCGCTTACAGACAGGACGTCCGTCTCGAGAGGAATTCCAGTTTCCACGTTATTCTCCTTTCTCATACGAATCCGGCGAGATCCAACGTTAGGGGACAGCCGCCGGACGATTTCAATAGACCGGGTTAGCAAGCCCCAAGTGAATTGGGCATTGGAAGCACCGCGCTATAGTTCGGCGACGAAGCGGCGGATGGCTGCCGCAACTGCAGACGGTGCTTCTAGCGGCGACAAGTGGCCGATGCCGGGTAGCACCTCAAGGCGCGCGCCGGCAATTCTCGGCAGCAATTCGGCACGCAGCGTTTCCACGCGATCTACCTTGTCCAGCTCGCCGGAGATCACCTGTACGGGCACGTTGATGGCGGCCACGTCGGCGGTGATGTCCTCGCGCATCGCCAAGTTCGGCCATGCGGCCTTGGCTTGCGGCGCACCGCGCAGGCTATCTTCGATCACCTGCTCGCGGCGCACCGGTGCGAGCGGTGTGGCAGTCAGGACGTTGTCCAGCACCCAGCCGATTGATTCGCGCGACGCATAAGCGCCTGCCATGGCCGTGCGTTGCTCGTCAGACACCATCATCGGCGACGGCGGCGACGGTGCCACGAGCACCACGCCTTCCAGCCCCGGCAGCCCGCGCGACGCCAGCAGTTGCGCAGTCTTGCCGCCCATCGAATGACCGACGAGCACGTAGCGCTTCAAGCCCAGCGCTTCGATCACGCCTTGCGCGTCGTCGGCAAGGTCGGCGATCGTGTAGCCGGCTTCCGGGGCGTCCGAATGACCCCAGCCGCGGTGGTCGGTCGCCACCGTCCGATAATTGTCCGACAGCTCGTCTGTGACGAACTGCCAGGTTCGTGACGATCCGCCGTAGTAGTGCAGAAACACCAGCACCAGGTCGCCTTGCCCCTTCTCGGTAACGCGAATCCGGATGCCGTTTGATTGGATGTCCATTGTCATCTCGCTGCTTCGTCTGTTTGTGTGGATTCAGATGCGGTCCATATTTGGCTTGCTCGCCGTTCGAACCGTGTCGTTATCGTAGACACTGGCTTCAGAATTTATAATTGTCGTTTCGTGACCTGCAGTCGATAATATAGTTATCGAATCAAGGGGACGGAAGATGGACCGATTCACTTGTATCGGCGTATTCGTGGCCGCGTTTGACGAAGGCAGCCTAGCCGCGGCCGCCCGGCGTTTCGGACTCTCGCCTGCCATGGCAGGCAAGTACGTGACCGCGCTCGAGACGGAGCTGAACGCGCGGTTGCTCCAGCGCACCACCCGCCGCCTGAGCCTGACCGACGTGGGGCACACCTATTACGACCGGTGCAAGCGGATTCTCGAAGCGTTTGACGAGGCGAATCGCGAGGCAAGCGATTCACAAAGCGTCGCCCGCGGCGTGTTACGAATCGCCGCGCCCATGACGTTCGGTGCGATGCATCTGGGAGGTGTTGTGGCGCGCTATATCGAGGCGCACCCACACGTCAACGTCGAGGTGCTGTTGAACGATCGCTATGTCGATCTGCTGGATATCGGAGCGGATTTAGCAATCCGGATCGGTCGGCTACCTGACTCCGGCCTCGTCGCACGGCGGATTGCTCCCTGTCGTATGGCGGTGTGCGCGTCCCCCGCCTATCTGCAGAAGCACGGCACGCCGCACACGGTGGAGGACCTGCAGGGCGCGCAGCGGCTTGTGTTCAGCGAGGCCGTGTCAGCCGGTGACTGGACATTGATAGACACGACAGGCCGCGCGCACGTCATCGGCGGTACGTGCCGCATTAACGCCAACAACATGCAGCTGCTGCTGGCTGCGGCACTGGAAGGCGCCGGCCTCGCCTATGGACCAACGTTCGTCTTCGGCGAGTACATTGCGCGTGGTGAGTTGGTCGCGCTGCTCCCCTCCTACCGCGCGACGGAGTTGACGATCCAGGCGGTCTATCCGAGCACGCGTCACGTGCCACTCAAAGTACGCCAGTTCATCGACCAACTAATTGGAGCATTCGGCGACCAACCTCCTTGGGATCACCTGCAGCCATCGCATGAAGCCCATGCGATGTCACGGTCTGCTTCGAGGGGCTAGCCTTACATGGTCACACGACAAAGCTAGTGATCAGCGCTTTCTCGCGTGAAGCGAAGTGCATGTCGAGCGACAGTAGAATTCAATGTCTCTGCGCATAAGTGTTCCGTCGGGCTTGTTTGATGAGTAGCACCTGCCGTCGCTAGACGGTTCTGTAGCCGCCTCGAACCCATTCCAGGATTGCCGCGGCGTACTCTTCCGCGCGGTCTTCCCAGGCGAAGTGCCCGCTGTCGAGCAGCAGGGAGCGAGTTCTCGGCAACGACTTGTTCAGGACGTCGGCGTTTTCAGGAGGGACAAGTGGATCATGCGCACCCCATATGCTCAGGATCGGGGTTCGAATGCTGGGGAATGCCGCAGGCAGAATCGGAAGATCGATGGGGTAGGCGCGCACATAGGCCATCGCCTCGATGAAGCGCCGGCCAGCCGAAGCCGCCAGATAGTCCTTCAGGGCTTGAGGCTCAGGCTTGGACTTCATCATCGAGTCAATCGCGGCAGCGGCGAACGTCTCACCATTCATTTCTTCGAAGGCAACCGTCGATGGCGCGTTGATGATGTCCTTCAACGCGCCCGCCGTGAGCGCTGCATCGGTGGCGCCGCTGCCCACTACCAAGCTCTCGAACAGTTCCGGCTGTGCCTGGGCCGCAAAGAGAAGAGCAGAGGTGCCGACGTCAGGCCCGACGGCATGGACACGGCCAAGGCCGAGCGCCGCCAGAATCTTGGGAATGAAATCGCCCATTGCTCGGGGCGACATCAATTGCTGTCGACTTTCCGAGAGTCCAAAGCCGGGAAGATCGAATGCAAGGAGGGAGGCTTCCGCGCTGAGGATCGGCCAAATTCGCTGGAAGGCATATAGACTTTCCGGCCATGGACTCGTGAGCACGATAGGAATTCGTCCTTCAACTCCGTTACGTTGGAAGCGGATTTTCAAGCCATCTACTTCGATGAACTCCATGCTGTCTGGGTTTATTGGTTTCGTCATGATGTGTTCCTTGGTTTGCATGCAATGTCGCTGTGACGGGATCTCTTTGTGGGTGTTAAGTACCGCACCGCTGCCCGGCACGCCAAAGTGCGCCTCCAGCATCGCCGGCACATTCGGCAGCATCGTGGCCACCCTATTGCCGACGCCGACGCCCATTCGAGCCAGCGCATCGGCAAGGCGGCGGCAGCGCGCGAAGGGCTCGCCCAATGTTTGGCGGCGCTCGCCATAGATCAGGGCAAGTCGCTGCAGATACACCAGCGCCGTGTGTTCGTTGAAAGACAGCGGCGACAAGGCAACGAGTTTGGCGGCGTTGCGTTCGAGGCCAGCCGCGTATGGATTGGTCTGTGCCACCGCCATGTTCCCACTCAGAACATCGTGTTCGTGTTGTTGGTCATTTCCGGAACCGGTTGCAGTACGTCCCAGTGCTCGACGATCTTTCCATCGGCATCGAAACGGAAAATGTCTACGCCAGCGGTTTCCTTGCCGCCCCAGTCCAGGTAGCGCACGTGGATGAAAGCCAGGTCGCCGTCGATCGCAATGCGCTTGACTTCGCACGGCACCTTGCCAACCTGCTTGATGTAGCCGGCGATGAAATCGGTGCCATCCGGAAACAGCGGGTTGTGCTGGATATACGGGCCGGCAACCAGGCCTGGCAGCAGCTCTGACTCGCCTTGGTTGAAGATGCGCGCGTAGATGGTGTCGATTGCGGCTTGGATGCGATCTCTATTCATGGGTTCACCTCTTGATTGTGGTGAACTGTATTGAATCAATCGCGAAGGAGATTAGCCATGTCGATAATTCGCTAACACATATCAATTCGTCTCATTCATGCTAACATGAGACGATGGACGCATTGAATGGTTGGTTGAAAGCAGTTCGGGCCGACGGCTTGGTGCTGGTGCGCACACGCGTGGCAGGGCCATGGGGGTTTGCGGTGCAAGCTCGCGATGCCGTGGTGTTTCATTTCGTCGCGGCGGGGCGCGCCTTCGTCCGCCAAGCCGATGCGGCAACCATCGAGTTGCAGGCTGGTGAAATGGTCATGTTTCCGCGTGGCCATGCGCATGAAGTGGCGTACTCAAAGCGCGGCCGAGCCATACCGCTCGAATCCTTCCTCGCCCAGCGCGATGGCGTTCTCGACAGCAATCCAAACGCCACCACGTTGATTTGCGGTCAGTTCAACGTGGATCAGCACCTGGCGCTTCCTGCTCTGCGGGCATTGCCTCAAGTCGTGGCGTTGCGCGCCGGAATGGAACCTGGCAGCTCATCGCTGAGCGATACGCTACGCATGCTGCGTCACGAAGTGGAGACGTCGAACTTCGGCAACCATATCGTGGTGCGCAACCTGCTCTCATCCCTGTTCGTTTACTTCATGCGCGGTTGGGCCGATGCGGCTTCTCCGGCGGCGAACGACTGGTTTTCAGCTTTGCGCTCGCCGCAGATGACACGGGTTCTCGCGCGTATACACGAAGCACCCGACCGTGCATGGACACTGGAGGAACTCGCCAAAGAAGCTCGCTTGTCGCGTGCTGCTTTTGCCCGCAACTTCTGCGCCTTGGTCGGCGAGCCACCACACCAATATCTGACGCGCTGGCGCATGGGCATTGCCGCGCAACTGCTGGAGGAAACCGAGTTGCGACTTGGCGAGATTGCCTCGCGCGTTGGCTATAGGTCGGAGTTTTCGTTCAGTCGTGCCTTCAAGTTGGCACGGGGGGTTTCGCCGACCCAGCACCGCCGCGCACCACGGCGCCACGCGCCTGCTGGCCAGCGCGAGCCTGGATCGGTTACATCATAGGTCTATGTTCAAACTGAAGGCCCACGTTGTCTGCCAAGCTCCCAGGACGCGCCACCACCGCACAACGTTGCCAGCAGATTACGCGCGAGGATGAGGCGCCGACTAGCCTGTTCGGCCAGCCCCTGTTCCGTCAGGAAATCGGCGCGCTGCCGCGGCGCATCCTTGATCTCGCTACCAAAGCCCAAGTCACCCTGCCCCTTGCCGCCACCGATCAACTACTGGTCGAGCCAAGTGGCGCCGATCACGCGCGCCTGCCGCTCAATTAGCAGGTGCGATTTCAGTTCCACGGTCACGCTGCCGCCCAGGCGCTGCGCATCGTGCTGGCGGCCCCGCTCAGTCGAATCTCCGGGCACATCAGGGGCCATTTCCGGACCGCGTTGGCCACGGTGTCGCGAACGACCTTGAATGCTGGTTGTTCCGGGACGCCCAGTTCCCCGCAGAACGTGCGAATGATGGCGGGGCTGATGCTCGGTTTGGCCGCCCGCCCGCGTGCTTCATCCTTCTTGGGTTTCGCCATCAGTTCTGGCGGCGGGATGTGCAACGCATGCCCGCTGCGCTTGTTGTAGGCGGAGTCGATTTGAGGCCGATCTCGGGGAACAAGGACGACCAAGTCCTGTTTGATATCGTCGGAAATCCGTTCGGGATCTCGCTGTTCCGCGCTGATCCGGTGCGCCCTCCCTGTGGGGAGAGCGCGAGATCGAGTTCAGGCTACTCGTCGAACGGCGCTCCGTTCAGCACCGCCTGCCCGTCGGGCATCGCCATCGGCGCGCGATTGTGCGCGATGCAGGTGCATATGTGGTTAAAGTGTTGGTAGGGCTGCTTGGTGTCGAGCTCTTCGCAGAGGAGCTCGTAGAAGCCTCGTTTAAAGCCCAGGCGTGGATAGCGCTTCACGACTTCAGCCACGTCTGCGGGGTCGAGCTTGCCGTCAGGGAGTCCGACGACATCGTACAGGATCCCGAGCTCCACCAGGCGCGCTTCGTCCTCCTTGTAGAGATTGATGTCCCATGTATGCAGAGCGATCGTGCTCCACACCTGCCACGACCGGATATCCGGCACGCCCCGATCCTTGAGGAACCGACGGGCCGCATGAGCACCCTCGATCTCGAAGCGATGCGGGCCGCGCCCATGTTCTGTGAAGCCGAGGTCGTGCAACGTCGCCGAGAGGAACATCAACTCGCGATCAGCCTTGGAATTCTCCTGCCGTGCAAACAGCTCGGTAAACCAGTAGCACCGCATGACGTGGTTGTAGAGCATCGCGCTGGACGACGATTGCACGAACTCCTCAGCTTCCCGGGCCAACTGGGTCTCCGGTGCTTTAATTCCTGAGATCATAAGTACCTCCTGCAGTGTGCCCTACACGATGGTTGATCGAGGTAACGGGCATGCCCGATCCCCCGCCGGCAATGAAGATGGTGTTGCCTGCGAGTTTCATGTTTCCGCTCCTTCTTGAGGGTTAGCTACCGGTGTCAGTCAGGGAACCGGTCGCCAAACATCGGCAAGCCGCCGAGGGACTGTGTCTTGGTTGCCTCTGGCCTGGGTAGCTGCCGACGTCGTCCGAATCGAAGGCGGTAAGCACGTCCCAATGCTCGGCGAGCCATCTGCCGGCCACTGCCGGAAACGCGTCCGTGCGAGATCACGTAATCCTCCTCAGCTGCGATGGCGTGATTTTCGTATTCCAGCGCGCGCGGCACCGTCCGGACCTGGTTGAACAGTCCGTCGGGGCTGGGCGCAATGTGAGCGCTGCGCTGAATGTAGCCATCCGACCAATACTGGTCGGCGGCCGCGTAATCCCGCTTGTTGAAGAACGTATCGAAGGCGCCGAGAACGAGCGCCGTGCTCTGCTCTTGTGTGAGCTTGCCCGCGGCGCGCACATCCGCGAATTCATGAATCAATCGCGCGTGCTCTTTGGCCGACTTCAGGGGCAATAGATGGCCAGTGTCCTGCACGATCTGTAGAACGGCATGCGGAACGCGCAACAATGGCTCTGCCTTGAAAAGCTCGATGGAATCGGCCACATCGAGTTCGCCCGCGATGACGATGGTCGGCACGTTGATTGCCGGCACGTCACTGGTGATGTTCAGAGTGAGTTCACCGTCGCTGCTGTCGGAGGTGATTGTCATGACAGTCTCCTCGACCTTTGACGGCTATACTTGGCACCCACACTGCCACCTGCGCGCCGCCGCAAGATTCGCAAAGATAGGCATCGATGATCGGGTAGCTCTGTGAAAAGGCTTAGCCCGGACGAGCCATCTTGACGTTGCCTAGCAGTACATCCGAAAAACCCTCCGCAGGCCCGCTGACATTCACCTGCTCAAAGTAGTCGTACCAGCCGGACGCAGCAATCCGGCGCTCGAATTCGCGCTGAAACTCAGCACTCGGCACGCGATAGACGCAAAAGAAATCGTACGGCGCACGACGATCCGTTTCGCAGGCGTTCTTGCCATAGGCGATGACATCGACGCCGGCATCTTTCATTCCGTTTACCGACTCGATAACTTTTTTAATGAAATCGGCCCGCTCATTTTCGGAGAGTTTGGCCCAGGCAGGACCGTAGTTGTAGAGTTCGACAAATATCTGTTGCACGGATGTTACCTCCGAGTGTGCTAAATGAAGCCATTCCTCGATGAAAAGCGTGGTTGCAGCAACGTCAAGGTGAATTATTTCGTGATGATCCCATGCCGTCCCTTGACGTATTTTGCATTGGCTACTCGGCGAAAGGTGAATTGCGCGGGAGATCAACTGCAGACATACGCTTATACTCAGGCACGTACATCATTGTGCATTTCGCTGGCCAACGGCCAGCGAAGAAATTCGCGACCCGTTCTAACCCACCGCGTTGACGCGACAAAACCTCTCAGCTGTCGAATGGAGCGTCGTTGATGAGGTCGCACAGGTTTGGACAACCGAAGCCATGAACATGGCGATGTCCAATATCGACCAATCCGGTGCCAAAAGATGTATGGGGCTTTTTCCTGACGACTTCAGCTAACGCTTCCGTAAACGCGGCCTTCATTCCTATCCGAGGGTAAAGAGCAAGCACATCATCAACTAGGGATGGCGTAATTTCATCAAGTCGAAGCCCAAAAAGGTCGGCATAAGCCCCGATGTGAATCAGTGCAACCTCGGGCTGCTTGCGATCAACGATGCCCGTGGAAGTGTGGAGAGCGATGGCATCCCAGACAAGCTCGGCCTTGGATTTCGGGTAGTCGTTCTCGAGCAGGAACCTGTTGGCAGCATCGGCACTATCAACCTCGAAGCGCTGGTCCGCCGCGAATTCGTCGGAGAGACTGAGGTCGTGCAGAATTGCGGCTAGGTAGACAAGCTCGCGGTCGTACGCTAGCCCCCGCCGCTTGGCGATAAATTCTGCAAACCACCAGGTCCGGTGCAAGTGGTTAAGCAGTACCTTTGAATGGACCCGTTCGACGAGCGATACCGCTTTCCGGGTGAGCGCAGAATCCGGGGCGCTGACGCCTCCGATAGTGACTGGCGTGTTCATGTGTCCTCCGCGAACGTGAAGTGAACGAGGCTTTCAGTCTAGGCGCCCTCGGCTTGGCGCAAATGACTGTTTTCAGTCTATTTGTGCCAAAATTCAATCTTGTACATACGCGAGGCGAAAATGAGGAAGCGGACGGAGGCGCGTAAGCAGCCTAAGGCTGGCCGGCATAGGCGAATCGTGATTTTGGGTTTGCCGCCGGTCGATGCGATTGACGTGATCGGACCTGCCGAAGTGTTCTCCTTTGCGAACCGGCTACTCGATGGGCCCGCTCCCTACACAATTGAATTGGTATGCTGCAGTGCGGATGTGTGTCTGGAAAGCGAAATCGGCATCGGACTACGGGGGCACAGGACGCTTGAACAGGAGAGCCGTAGCGACGAGTCGATCGACACCTTGATTGTCGCTTCGGGCTTGAAGGCAATCGACCGACTTGATCCAGCAGCGATTGAGTGGATCCGAACCAAGTCACCGTCAGTGCGCCGCGTATGCTCAATATGTGTTGGCGCGTTCGCGTTGGCAGATGCAGGACTACTGGACGGTCGTAGAGCGACAACTCATTGGTGTATGGCAACACAATTGGCTGAACGCTACCCAAAAGTCGCGGTCGATCCGACGCCTATCTGGGTGAAAGATGGCAATGTGTATACCTCGGCCGGCATCTCCGCAGGGATCGATCTAGCGCTCGCGCTGGTAGCCGAAGACCTAGGAGATGACGCCGCGCTGGAAATTGCGAAGACTTTAGTCCTATTCCTGCGACGGCCAGGCGGGCAAGCGCAGTTCAGCGTCGCCCTTCGATCGCAGCGGGCGTCGAGTTCGAGCCTGGACGAGTTGTGCCTTTGGATCGGCGAGCATTTGCATGCGGAGCTTACGGTAGAGATACTGGCAGACAGACTATCAACCAGTGTCAGGACGCTTATCCGTACGTTTCGACGGGAATTAAACGTCACGCCCGCCAAGTATGTGGAAGAGGTGCGGTTAGAAGCTGCCTGCCGGGCATTCGAGTTGGGGCGGAATTCGACGGAAGAGATCGCACGTCGATGCGGTTATCGTAGCGTCGACGTGCTGCGAAAGGCGTTCATAAGACGTATGGGCGTGAGCCCCAACGAGTACGCGCGACGTTTCGCGCGAGACGGCGAGCCGGGCTAAAGGGGCTAGGGCAGCCCAAGTAGGGCCATATTGGCCCCTACTTGACGCGAACAACTTCGTCCCGTCTTTATCGCGACACAACCGGATCAGCGGCGGCCATCGGCACGGCAATTCAAGGCCATGCAGGCGGCGACGCCCGAGTGCTCAAGATCGCCAATGCGATCGAGGCTAGGCTAGGCGGAACTTTCCGAAAACGCTTTCAATCTCGAACGAGCGTCGCCTTGTATTCGCGCGGCGACATGCCGAAGGCGGCGCGAAACCGCTTGCTAAAGTGGGCAAAATTATTGAAGCCATTGTCCATTGCGATCTGGCTGATATATCTAGCCGCCAACAGCGGATCAGCCAGGTCGCGTCGCGCGCGTTCCAGGCGCCTGCTCCAAATACAGTCACTGACTGTTTCCCCCTCCTCGCGGAACAGCGACTGCAGATAGCGAGGCGAGATGCCGAGGACTGACGCCACCCTTTCCGTATTGAGATCAGGATTGTGCAGCGACTCTTCGATTACCGCCTTGGCCCGGCACTTCAGTGCGGTACCGGCCCAACTCGGTCGACGCTCGTCGGCGGAGATTAAGTCACTCAGAGCAGCGGTCACCAGATCGACGGCGATGGAGGATAGACGACGCGCCATGGCCGGATCGACCTGCGACACCACGCCGCCAAGTTGGCGCAGGAAGGGCACCGTCAAGGTACCTAACAGGCTACCGCCACGGACGGCACGAGCGGTCATCCGTTCCGTTTGCCCCAAGCGGCCGACTAATCGTTGCCGGGGAATTTGGAAAACCAGCGCTTCGAAATCATCGCGGAATTGAAGCGTGTACGGACGGACGGAATCGTAGCAGACACAATCTCCGGCGGTGATCGTTGCATCCCGCCCGTCCTGCACAACCGTGCTATTGCCGCTCAACTGAAACTGCATGAGGGCGTACTCCTCACGCCCGCCGTCGATCCGCTGGGACGTACGAATCACTTGATGGTCGCGGCTACGCACCTGGGAAAATTGCAAGTCGTCGACCTGTGCCGTACTAATTTCGCCAAAAAAAGGGCGATCCGACAGCGGAACACAATCTATCTGCACAAATGTGTTGCACACGACATCCTGCCAGTAGGCGAACCGTTTGGAGTCGGCTACACCTGTCGTGGAATGGAACCTGTTCATCCCGCCACCCGCTGCACGAAATACGGCATTTGGAGGCAGCCACGATATCACGTGACCGCTCCAATCTCAATGCATCAGCGACACGTGACACATTGGGCATTTTTCTCCTGGAGCGATTTGTCGCACTGCGCTTGGAAACAACTATTACCTCGCCACCAGAAAAGTGCGCGGACGGCAAAGGAATAGTCTAGGCGACTACATATCAACGTGAAGAAAGGCGATGGAAGCGATCAAAGCCGCGTGCGTACAGGCGGCCCCCCGTGTCAAGCTGCTGAGTCCGACTACCGGCAAGCCGGGAGGCGGCTTCTCCATGATCTATGGGCTGGATGGCCATCCTTTGTGTTCGCCTCTGCCCGAGGATGAGGAAGGCATTCTCTATGCCGACCTCGATCCCACCAAAATCGTCCTCTCCAAGAGTGCCGCCGATCCTGTGGGACATTATTCGCGCCCCGACACCGTGCGGCTCGTCGTCGACAAAACGCGCCGGAAGGTGATGAGCGTCGTCGGCGAGGATGTGCCCAGTCCCACAGACCAAGAAGCGCCGCAGCTGCTAGATGCGGCCGTTTGATTACAACCATATCTCCAATCGATGTCTCTTTGAGTATCAATAGAAAGCGAGCGTAATGATGACCAATGAATCCCTGAAAACAGACATTCCTTCTCTCAACAGGCTTCGCGACGCGACCGCAAAAAAGGGCCCTCCGTTCCGGGTCGGCATTATGATCGGCCCCGGCTACTTTCCGCTGGACATGGTTGGTGTCCAGGCCGTCCTTGGCACGTTGCCTGGCGCCGAAATTTACTTGGTCTGGAAGTCGCGCGAGCCGGTCGAAGGTTTCCAGGGCTTTTGGACGCTCCCCACAGCGACCTTTTCCGATTGCCCTGACCTGGATGTCATCGCCGTGCCGATGATGCCTCCGGAAGTGCAGACCGATCGCGAAGTTGTGGACTTTGTCGCGACCCGGGGAAAAATGGCGCGCTACCTCATCGGCGTTTGCAATGGCGTACTGACGCTCGGTGCCGCCGGGTTTCTGCGAGGCAAGCGCGCAACGATCAGCCATAACTCCCACTCGATTCTGCCTCACTACGGCGTGACGGAGGTCGTCACGGGTGGAGTTGTCGCGGATGGGAATGTCTATACCGCCGGTCCGAGCGTGGGCAGTTTCGAAGCGGCCCTTCTCGTGGCGGAACAGGCGTTCGGGCGACAGGTCGCGGAACTGGCCGAATTTATCGTCGAGTACGACCCGCATCCGCCATTCGGCACCGGAACCGCGGCAAGCGCAGGTCCCGCGGCGGTGGGCAAGTTCGAAGGAATGATGGCCGACATGATTTCCCTCTATCGCGCCGAAGCTTTGAAGTTCGCCGCCGCTACCGCCTGAAGGCGGCGCTCGGAAGCGCTGGCTTGGTCGGCTGGGACGTAAGTTCCAGCCGACTTCGGCCGGCGGACGTTCTCAAGACAGTACCCGTCGCGCCTAGCTCTTGTTACAGATGGGAACGGGGTTCCTCGCAGTCGCATCCTGTCGACGACGCACCGCTGAGCCAGCCGAAGCAACAGCAAAGGAAAGGCTGATTTAATCTGCGTGGCAGTCATCGTTGAGTGGCTCGTAAGCGCTGTCATATTTGTGCCTGAGAGATGAGTCAGAGATGAAGCGACAGATCGGTTTTGCGAAAGCGCAGAGCCACTGCCGGTGTACATGCCTTTATTCAGTTATTCCCTAAATGGAAATCGCTATGTCTTTGAAAGAAAAGCTCGACACCTTCAGAGCAGACGTCGAATCTGGTACGAGAATCCCGAGTTCCGTGGTGGAGAAACTTCACAGGTCAACCGAGGAACTCGTCGTCTCAGGCCAAGCGGAGCGAGCGAAAAAGGCAGGCGACAGAGCGCCAACGTTTGCGCTCGAGAATACCGACGGTCAAACGATCAATCTTGCAGATCTTCTGGCCAATGGGCCGGTGGTTTTGACCTTCTATCGCGGGGTCTGGTGTCCCTACTGCAATATGGAACTTCAGGCGCTGGAAGAGGCCCGCAGCGACGTCGCGGCTCGGGGCGCACAGCTGGTCGCCATTTCAATGCAGACCGCAGCGAACAGCCGCAAGTCGATCAGAGACAATAAGCTCGGTTTCCCGATTCTGATCGACCCACGCGGTACAGTAGCCGACGCGTATGGCCTGCGCTTCGCGTTGCCAGACTATCTGATCGACATCTACAAGACCGCCTTCAAAAACGATCTGGCTGTCATCAACGACGATCCTTCATGGACCCTGCCGATGCCGGCCCGCTATGTCATCGAGCAGAACGGCATGATCGTCTATGCCGAGGTGAACCCCGACTACACCCGTCGACCGGAACCGGCCGAACTGTTGCCCGTTCTCGACCGGCTCGGCACGCCAATCGTATAGGAAGCACAATTGGCGACACCGTGCGATGGCAAAGTCAACACCAAAGGGACACGCGCGGCGTTAATTCGTGTGTCTGGCTGGCCGGCGATGCGGCGCTCGACGACGACATGGGAGGGCTCGGCAACAAAGCCGCCGAAGCGGACGCTCGAGATCAATCTGAAGCTCCACATCGACTGACCGCATTCCTGAAGTCGTCGCGCACGGGGAGCGTTGTGCTCCTCAAGCGGGCGCATCGTGCGCACCAAGGATGTGCGCAAACAGTTGCCGCTGCTGGATGACTTGGTGGAAGGGCTGCGCCGACAGTGGGTGGCGAACGGCACGTCGCGCTGGAACCGTTTCTGGCGCTGGGTTGCCGTGGTCTGAAGCGGGCCGTCTGGCGGCCGGAGATGCCGAAGGCGTACACCCAGGACAGGAGCATCGCCAGATAGAGCAATGTCAGCGCCCGGGTCAAGTAGACCGGCCAGTAGCGGACGATGCCAATCTTGCGCACCAGCATAGCGACGATGTCCCCGCTGTTCAATGCCGGCAGTGGCAGCAGGTTAAAGGCTGCCGCCTTGACTGCCACCAGCCCCAGCAGACCAAGGAACGACGACCGCGCGAAGGCGCCGCCGGCGGCCCGCAGGTACTGCTGCGCATCGCCCTCGGGCGACAGCGGTCCGCCAGCGATCTGGCTGAAACCGTCGAGGAACTGGGGCAGGATTTCGCTGCCCAGACCGACCAAACCGAGCGTGAGCAGCGCGCCGATGCCGGCCAGCGGAATGGCGATCTGACGCCAGGCAGGTTGGGCGTCGAGCGCATCGTGGGTTTCCCAGTCCTCGAGCAACTCGGTCGTGGAACCCTTGAATTGGACGAATCCGCCCATGGGCACCAGCCGTATCTGGGCACGCCCCCACGGGCGACGACGGGCCCGAAACCGAACGCCAGGGCCCGGACCCGCAAGCCCAGCGCGAGGTGAGCGGCCCGATCATCGCCATTGCGCTAACGCCGATCGCCGTGCCCCAGCACGTTCGATGTGAGCGTCCCGCCGGCCCACCTTGTCATTGGACGGACGTTTGTGCGTGTAGCGGACGCGCTCAGCGCGCGGGACGCCGGTGGTGAGGAAGCAGCTCGTCGATGCGGCTGTTCAGGTGTGTAGGCAGGCGGGTCAACATATCGTTGAGGTAGGCCCACGGATCATGTCCATGAACTTTGGCTGATTGCACCAGGCTCATCACAACCGCGGCACGCTGGCCGGCCATTTCGCTGCCGGCGAACAACCATGCGCGCCTACCCATCGCCCAAGGACGGATCAGGTTCCCCAAGCTGTTGTTGTCCACGCTCCCCTCGCCATCGAGCAGGTTGCGCGTCAGCGTCGCCCAGTTTTTGAGGCTGTGATCCAGCGCTTTGGCCGTCACGCTGCCATCGGGCACGCGACAACGCAATTGTCTCGAACACTAGAGCAATCGACTCGCCGCAGGTGACATCGAAAGGCGGTGAGTGATAATTTCAACGGCCTGTTCAACTGAAACGTTAGCTGTGTCGACTATAAGATGGTCTGATTCCCATGCGTCATATTGACGTTCAAGCACGTTCTTCCATGTCGGCAGCTTGTGGCCTAGGATATCTGCCTGGCGCCCCTCGACCCTCAGACGGTGCGCCGTTGTATCAGAACAAATCAGCTCAATCTCGAAGATGCGCACACCTGCTTCGAGCGCCACGCTTCTCCAGGAGCTACGCGTCACATGCAACGAATTGACCGAGTCCGCGACGACGGTCATCCCAAGGCACAGATTATCTTTTGCAACGGCATATCCGGCCAGATAGCCCGCAGGGCCGATATCGGCCCCGTCGCTCCCGGCCACAATAAGTGCCTGTTCCAACGTATCAATACGCAGATAAACCGCGGCGAGCTTGCGTGCAAGTGTTTTCGCTACCGTTGTCTTTCCGGTGCCCGGTAGTCCTCCGAAGGCAATCAGCATTTGCGACGCTCCCTGTATTCGAATTTTGGCTGATTGTCGCGGATTCCTGTCGCGACCTCCAGTGGCTGGTGTTGGCTCGGACGCTCGCGCGAAACTGCTATCGTCTCTGACCGACCCGTTGCGATCATTCGAACGTTCGTAGGACAGAACAGCTAGCAATCGGGCTGTATTCCGGGGCGGGCTGGTCAATGATTTCGGATAGATCATATTGCTCAATCCAGCGTTGCATATCGCGTGCCGAAACCTTGTCGAACACGGCCAGATTCGGCTGGCCGTGACGCATTAAGGTGATTTCCCTGTTCACTGTATTCATGTCCTTGCTGTTCAGTGAGTGCAGAGGATACACGCTGCGGGTACTTTGTCTGAAGGCTTGATGCCAAGCTCCTTAATGACAAGTCACCGGAAACAAAAAGAGACATCGACTTGATGGCGCCGCATCATGCACCACCGCTTTCGTGGTGTAACGCACAAAGAGCAGGGAAATCCCGGCGTAGGCTCACTATGACAAGGGAAGGGACAGTGAATGCCCGATGCTACACATGGCAGCCACGATGTCAGTGGGTGCGGCTTTGTGTCCCACCCGGGATCACGCAAAACGAGGACTGAACGCGTCGGCTTTGGCGGCCACCCACCACGATAATCAGCGACCCATTTTCTCTGCACGATATGTCGTTCGCACATCGGCTCATCTTGTGGCTTGCGCTGCTTGGCATGGCGTTGCACGCGCCATGGCCGATGATGGCCCACGCACAATCGGCCGAGGGGGTGATAGATCACACAATCTGCAGCGCAGGCGGAAACCGCGTCGTCTCCAGCGATGATCAAGTGGCGCCCGATGAGGACGCTCCCGGGGACCACCAGAGCCTCGACGATCGCCTCTGCTGTCTGCTCTGCGCGGACATCGGCGGCACGGATGCGATAACGCACGCCCCACTTGTGTTTCTGCCTCACCTCAGCCAGCTTGGTTTCGTGCGGGCAGTGCCGCAGCGCAATGCGTATCGGCCTCCGGGCATCCTTCGCGCGACAGCTCGAGCGCCACCCTTGGCATAGGCACCATCGCCTGACCACCCGCGCGCGCCAAAAGCCCGCGCTCTTGCCACGGGCGGACCACCGGTTCGCCCCCGTATGCCCAGAACGCCATGAATCCGATCCTTCGCGCCGGCACCACAGGTGCCGCCCTGCTATTCCCCACCTTTGCGTTCGCGTGCGCAAGCTGCGGTTGCACGCTGAGTTCCGACTGGGACAGCCAAGGCTACTATGCCGATGCAGGCCTGCGACTCGACCTACGCTACGACTACCTGAACCAATCGCAGTTACGATCCGGCACGCACGCGGTCGACCGCGGCAGCCTCGCTGTCCCGAACGACCGCGAAGTCGAGCAAGGCACAATCAACCGCTACACTACGCTCGGCGTCGATTACAGCTTCAACGCCGATTGGGGCGTCAATGTCCAGGTGCCCTATGTCAGCCGGACCCATACCACGATCTCGCCAGGAGACACGGACGTATCCGGCTCGTCCGGCAACGGCCTGGGCGATGTGCGCGTGGTGGGCCGATACCAGGGACTCCTGGAGAGCAAGAACTTCGGCCTGCAATTCGGCGTCAAGCTTCCAACAGGAGGTTTTCACCAGAACTTCAATTCGGGGCCTTCCGCCGGCTCGCCGCTTGACCGTGGCCTGCAGTTTGGCACCGGCACTACCGACCTGATGGCGGGCGCCTATTACTATGGAGCGATAAGCCAGGATTTCGACGGCTTCGCCCAAGCGATGCTGCAGGTGCCGCTAGATTATCGGGAACAATACAAGCCGGGCATGTCCCTGTCAGTCAACGCCGGGGTGCGGTATTTGCATTTTGAAGCTGTTACGCCGCAGTTGCAGATCAACACCAGAATTGCCAAGCGAGACCTTGGCGACAATGCCGACACCGAAAATAGTGGCGGTACCCTGGTTTATCTGAGCCCGGGCGCCACGGTGAACATCAGCAAGCACGTCAAGCTCTACGCCTTTGTCCAGGTGCCAATCTACCAGCGGGTCAACGGGCTGCAACTGGCCCCTCGCTGGACGGGTACGATCGGCACCCGCTACGTCTTCTGACCGAGTTGAACCGGCTGGGGGGCGCAGCTTCCGGCCGGCGTCGCGGTAGCCTAACGCTTGAGCAGCGGCACGACTTGCTTCTCGAGCAATTCCAGGTCGACAGTGGGCTCGGCATGCCAGCCATCCCTGCGCAGGATGCCGTTCTGGTCGATCACGAATGTCACCGGAATTCGCCACAGGCGGCCGAAGCCCTTCACGTCGGCATCGCCAACGAAAGCCAGCGCAAACGTGTAGGACTTCATTACCGCCTGCGCCTCGGCCTGGTCGCTGGGCTTGTCAATGCTGACGGCAATCACGTCCACGCCTTGCGCGTGATGTTCTCGATAGAACGCTTCAAGCGCTGGCATTTCTTTGCGGCATGGCGCGCACCAGGTCGCCCAGAAGTTGATGATCGTAACTCGGCCCGCCGCGGCGCTCGGCGTGACATGGCGACCATCGGTGAGCTTGATGTCGAAAGCCGGGACCGCCTCGCCGACCTCCAGTCCGCCGGCCATGGCCGAAACCGACCATAGCGCACAAGTCAGAACCGCCAGCATGCGCATATTGAGGACACTCCAATGCCATTCGGTAGTCCACATTTTACGGCCGGCATGCCGGCCGTAGAACCGGCCCTCACCGGGCCAAGCGCCTAAGCGCTTCCGAAGGGTCAGGTTGACCATTGACGATTGTCTTGGCCAGCCGTGTGAAAACAAGGTGTGTTAACTCGACCTCAGCGTGAACGCCAGGAGCAGCACATTCACGATGAGCAAGCCGTACAGGATCGCCATGCCTGCGGAGATGGCCCGACGCCGTTCATGTTTAGGCGAGGCGCGCCGATCTCGCTTGCGTTTCCAAAGCCAGGCCACGCCAATGCTGAAGGCGGCAAAGCCCATCAGCAAGCCTGACAACAAGCCTGGCGATAAGCCTGGCGACACCATGGCGCGAGAGGCTGGCTCGGGCGGGACTTGCCCGGTTTCGATCGAGGCGGGCGGCGCCTGAACGTCGGCGACCGCCGGCGATGTCGGCTCGCTCGATTGCGCGCTCTCTGGCACGGCAGCCAACTGAGTCGGCGTCGCCGGGTCTTGCGCGGGAGGTGCCGGCTCCTGCTTTGGCGGGACAGAGGCTGCAACGGCGGTGCTCGGCACAACGGTCGTGCTTGGTACAACGGGCTTGCTCGGCGCAACGGCGGGCCGTGCCGGCTTCATGCGGGCAACGTCCCGCCACCGCCACCATTCATGGAACAGGCTATCAAGACAGCGCACGGACCCGCAGGCATCGCGCTTGCTGCGCCAGGCGCGGACGTCGGCATCGTTGGTGACGCCGCTGTGCAGCAGCCTCTGCTGTTCGGCATAGATGCGCTCGTAGCGCGTCGAAAGCTCCGCGTTATCGCAGACCAGGTGCTTGTTGCGCGAGCGCCCGTCGGTCGCCAGGCCACATCGCATCCCGTTGCCGTTGGGATCTTCACAGCGGACCGATCCCGCGCCGAACGCTGACTTACAGTCGATGTCGGAGGCCTGCGCCCCATGCAAGACAGACAGGCCAAGGACAACGAGCACGGCCAGGTGTCCTATGACCCTGTTCATCACGGCTCCTCATCGACGCGGCCACATCGGCCTTGAGATTCAACATAGTCGATGGCTGCATGGGGCCGCAAGCGCGCGATTGGCAGCGCGATCGGCAGCGCGTGTTGTAGTGCACTTTGTTTGGCGCCGCCAAGCTGCGATGCGCGCGAAGTACCGTATCGATGTCATGCGCCGCGCGCCCATCTTCCCCCCTGTGGCTAGACGGCCGGCCAGCCATCATCCATCGCCGCCCTCCCCCTCACCCTCACCCTCATCGTCCTGGGCGGCCAACTCGCTCAGCACCAGCGTTTCATGCGCGAGCACGGCCGCCAGCGAAAGCAGATGGCTCTGCGTCTCTTCGGTGATGTTGCACAAGGAGCCGCCAGCAGCGTTCTCGACAGCCACCGAAAGCAGCGCGTTGAGTTGCGCGGTTTTCTCGGCGGCGAGGCTTAGCGGGCTTTCAGAAGGGGCGTGGGCCGTGAGGAAGGTGTCACGCCCGGCGCGCTGGGCGGTGATGTTGTAGTGCGGGTACCTATGCATCGGGCGCCCTCCGTTGGCAGGCGCGCGGGCGCTGGCTGAGGATGGCTGGCTTGGAAGATACGATTTGCCCGGGACGAGCAAGCGAAGACTGGGGCATGGGTATGCCTCCTTTTTCACGCGGATTGATGGCGGATTGGTCACCTTTTTCCGCGGGCCGCTAAACCCGGTCGCTGTGGTTGCAACGACCTGCGCAGTATAACGGCACAAAGTACGCTCCAAACCACCCGCCACAAAAAGTCACACTGCTACACCATCAGCCGGCAAAAAGCACCAAATCGACGTTTACCAGCCCTTTCCGGGCATCAACCGCACCCTAGGCCAGCCGTTTCGCCAGCTCCGCACCGTGGGCAAAACCAGCCGTCTCCGCCGCGTCCGCCGTGGGGAACAGGTCCGTTACCTTGGACGATTCCAGCAACGTCCCCGCGGCCCGGATGTTCGTGCCCGGGCGGCAGACCCGCACCGTGTACTCCCAGACCGTGGGCGTTCTCGGCCGCACCTGCACTTGTACTTCATGGGTCTCGAAAACCCGCTTCTTCCACGCGTATTCTTTAATCATGGCCGTCTCCGCTTTTTATTGGAGAACCGCAACCTCGCCGGGCGAACGCTAGTCGTTCAAGCGCGCATCGCAAGCGCCATAGCGGTTGCGGGCTACCGTTGCGTTCTAACCATCATCGTATCAAAACACGCAATGTCTGCTCATCTCGTGCAATCCCGGCTTGCATTTTTGCCAATTGCGCAACACATGGCGCGGCAACGCCGGGCATGCCAGGCACTGGACAATCTGCCGGCGGGCAATCATCCTATGTCTCCCGCCCGCCCACGTGTGCGCCAGCCAGATTGCACCATGACGCTCCCTACCCTGCTGCTCTTCATCTTTGCCTCGGCCGTGACCATTGCCACTCCCGGCCCGACCGTGCTGCTGGCCCTGAACAACGGCTCCAGGCATGGTGTACGCAAGGCGTGCTGGGGCATGGCCGGGGCGCTCGCGGCCGACATCATCCTGGTCGTCACCGTGGCCGCAGGGCTTGGCGCCGTCATCGCCGCGTCCGAGGTTGCCTTCGAGGCGATCAAGTGGTTTGGCGCCGCTTACCTGGCGTATGTGGGGTGGAAGATGCTGCGCTCAGGCAAGGAGCCGCAGACAGCGCAGACGGTGCGGGAGACCGTACCGGATACGGCTGCGGCGCGGGGCCGCGTCCTGTTCTCACGCAGTTTCCTGGTGGCGCTGACCAATCCCAAGGCGCTGCTGTTTATCTCGGCCTTCCTGCCCCAGTTCATCGAGACGAGCGCGGCGCTGCTGCCGCAGTACGCCATCCTGACGCTGGCCCAATGCCTGCTGAACCTGGCCGTCATGCTGGTGTACGCGGCGCTGGGCGCACGCATTGTGCACGCCTTTCGTGGTGACGGCATGCGCTGGCTGAACCGGCTGTCGGGCGGCACGCTGATTGCGCTGGCTGGCGGGCTGGCGTTTTACCGCCGCGCGCAAACCTGAGGCGCGCAGCACCGCTGCCACACTATCGCGCCCAATCGGGCAAAAAAGGGCCAAACCATCATGCCGAAGCCCCAGATCCTGACCTATATCGACGCCGGCACCTCCGACGGGACCTCGCGCCTGATGCGGATGATCGGGCAGCAGTTGCTTCCCGGCGCGTACGAGATCCGGGCGGTCATGGCCGACGACATCCGGCAGGACGAAACGCTCTTTGATGATGCCGTGATGTTTGTCATGCCGGGCGGTGCGGACCTGCCCTATTGCGCAGCCCTGAACGGCGCACCCAACGCACGTATCCGGCGCTTTGTCGAAGAAGGCGGCGCCTACCTCGGCATCTGCGCGGGCGCGTACTACGCCTGCAGGGAACTTGCCTTCCATGCCGGCACCGAAGGTGCCATCTGCGGCCCGCGCGAACTGAGTTTCGTGGATGCCGTCGCGGTTGGCTGCTTGCCCGAACTCACCCGGGGCGTCGCGTATGACGCAACACCGCGAAGCACCGCGGCAGCAGAAATACGCACCACCCATAGCCTGACCCATGCCCCGATCACGCTGTATGCGCACTACCACGGCGGCTGCCGCTTCGACTTCGGCGATGCAACAAACCACGCGGCGCAGATCCTGGCCGTGTACACGGGCCTGGAAGGCACCCCGCCCGCCATCGTCAGCGCCCCCGTGGGCAAGGGCTGCGCCATCCTCACAGGCATCCACCTGGAGATCTCGGACCGCGAGTGCAAGGACGCCCTGCGCGGACACAGCGACATGACGGCGCACCTGCACGTTTGCCGCAAGCTGGCGCAAACGGGAGATGCCCGGCTGACGGTGTTTCGCCACTTGCTGGCGCATGCCGGGTTGATGCTGGGTTGACTGGCGTCTCAACTCAGAAAACTATTCAGAAAATCGAATACCCGCTCAACGTCGTCAGCCACTCCAGCGCCTGCACCCCGGCCAGCGAATTGCCGCTGTGGTCCAGCCCCGGTGACCAGACGCACACGGACCACCTGCCGGGCAGCACTGCCACAATGCCGCCGCCCACGCCGCTCTTGGCCGGCAAACCCACCCGATAGACAAAATCCCCCGCAGCGTCATAAGTGCCGCAGGTCAGCATCAGCGCCGACAGGCGCTTGGTGGGGCTGGCGTCCAGCACGCGCTCGCCGCTCCACGGCACCACCCCGCCATGCGCCAGGAACAGCGCCGCGCGCGCCAGGTCCTCGCAGCTCATGGTGATGGCGCATTGGCGGCAATAGGCGTCGATGACCTTGTCCACCGGCATCTCAAGGCGGCCAAAGTCCTTCATGAAATACGCCATGGCGCGATTGCGGTCCGCATGCTCGCGCTCGGACTGCGCCACGCGCGGGTCGTAGTCGATCGCCGGGTTGCCGCTGAGCCGGCGCAGGAACTGCACCATCGCGGTCTCCGCCTGGACAAAACGGCTGCACAGCACGTCGGTCACCACCAGCGCGCCAGCATTGATAAACGGATTGCGCGGCTTGCCTTGCTCGTACTCCAGTTGCACAAGCGAGTTGAAGGCGTTGCCGGAAGGCTCGCGCCCGACCCGCTGCCACAGGTCCTCGCCCAGCAACTGGAACGCCAGCGTGCAGGCAAACAGCTTGGAGATGCTCTGGATGGAGAACGGCACCGCGGCGTCGCCCACGCAATGGCTGCGGCCATCGGCAAACACCAGCGCCATGCCGAAATGCGTGGCGGGTACTTTGCCGAGCTCGGGGATGTAGTCCGCTACGCGGCCCTGAGTGAGCAAGGGCGCGATGTCGCGGTGGATGCGTTGGAGGATGTGTGCGTAGTCCATGCCGGGCCCGAAGAAACGTTGCTGGCAACATCCTACAGCCCGACGGGCCCCGCCGGCACTCCGCGAGCCTTGGCGGGGCTAGTACTAAGCCGCCACCGGGCCACCCCGGTCCAGCGACGCCGACACCCCCACCGCCAGCAGCGCCAGCGCGGCCACCGCCGCACCCAGCCACGGCAGCTGGGTCAGCGGCAGGCCGGCGCTGATCATCAGCCCGCCCAGCCACGCGCCGGTGGCGTTGCCCAGGTTGAACGCGCCCTGGTTCAGCGTGGAGGCCAGGTTGGGCGCGCCCTTGGCCTTGTCCAGCACGCGCACCTGCGTGGCGGGCACCACGGCAAAGCTGACCATGCCCCACACAAACAGCGTGAAGAGCGTCGGCACCGGAAAATGGCTGGTCCACGAGAACACCAGCTGCACCACCGCCACCGCGGCCAGCAGGCTGGCCAGCGCGGGCATCAGCTTCCAGTCGGCCAGCTTGCCGCCGGCCAGGCCGCCCACGGTGATGCCAGCCCCGAACAACAGCAGCACCATGCTCTCCTGCTGCGCGGTGAAGCCCGTCACGTCACGCAGGATGTAGGCGATGTAGGTGAACACGGTGAACATGCTGACCGATGCCAGCGTGCTGATCAGCAGCGCCAGCTGCACCTGCGCCGCGCCGATGGAGCGGAACTCGCGCAGGATGCTGCCGGCCTGCATCGGGATGGCCTTGGGCAACCAGGCCACCAACGCAGCCGCAGCGGCCACGCCGATCACGGTGACGGCCCAGAACGTGGAGCGCCAGCCCAACGCATGCCCAAATGCAGTGCCAAACGGCACGCCCAGCACGTTGGCTACCGTCAACCCGGTAAACATCAATGCCACCGCCTGCGCGCGCTTCTCACGCGGGACCAGCTCCGCGGCCACCACCGCGCCAATGCCGAAGAACGCCGCGTGGCAGAACGCCGTGACCACGCGCGCGGCCATCAGCAATGCATAGTTGGGCGCCAGCGCGCACAGCGCGTTGCCGAGGATGAACAAGCCCATCAGCCCCACCAGCGCGGTCTTGCGCGGCCACTTGTTGGTCAGGATGGCCAGGATGGGCGCGCCCACGGCCACGCCGATGGCATAGCCCGAGACCAGCATGCCGGCAGCCGGCGCGGAAACGCCAAGGTCGGCGGCAACGTCGGGCAACAGCCCCATGATGACGAATTCGGTGGTGCCAATGCCAAAGGCCGCGGCAGCCAGCGCGAGAAGCGGTAATCGCATGATGTTGTTATTGAAAAACGAGAGAGAGAGATCGGTGAAGCTTGCGCGTGCGGTGCGCACAATCGGCGCAGAGGGACGGCGCGCGCGCCGTGGCGGGAAGAACGGCAAGCCACGTGCGGATGAGCGGCGCATGTCCGCGCGCCGGCACGATCGCGCAAGTGCCGCATTTTGCGCCAATTTCGCGCGGCGCGTTGGCGGGTGCGCAAAAGACCCTGCGCCCGGAGCGGTCGCAAGGCCATGGGCTACGCAGTACTACTCAGCGTCTGCGCCCAAGTGCGCGCAGTCATTGCGCAGTACTACGCAAGCCCGCTCAAAAGAACACGCTGCGGATCAGCGGCGCGGCCAGCACGCTGGCCAGCCCAGCGATCATCATCACCAGCGATGCCACCACACCCTGCACTTCACCCAGCTGCCTCGCCTTGGCCGTGCCGGCACCATGCGCTGCTGCGCCGAAGATTGCGCCTTGCGCCAGGCGGCTGCGCACCGAGGGCAGGCAGGCCAGCACGGTCTCGCCAATCGCCATGCCCGTCAGCCCGGTCATGACCACAAAGATCGCGGCAAGATCCGGCGGCCCGCCGAGCGCGCGCACCGCATCCACGGCAAACGGCGTGGTCACCGAGCGCACCGCCAACCCCTTTTGCAGCATCACCGGCAAGCCAAAACCGCGCGCCAGCCAGACCGAGCTGAGCACCGACGTCACCACCGCTGCCAGCACGCCAACCGAAATCGATAGCCAATGCTGGCGCACCAGCGCACGGTGATCGTAGATCGGCAATGCGAAGGCGATGGTGGCCGGGCCAAGCAGCCACATCAGCCAGCGCGTGTCGGCGATGTAGTCGCGATACGGCACATGCGCGGCCAGCACCAGCGCGATCAGCACCACCGGCGTAGCCAGCAGCGGCATCAGCCACAGCCGCGCACGGCGCGCATAGAGGCGCTTGTTGATGTAATAGAAGGCAACGGTTGCCACCAGGCTCAGCGCCGCCAGCACGGAGTCATGCATGGTGCTGCTGCCGGTTGTGCGTGGCACGGCGCGCGCGGCGCGCCAGCCTGAGTTCGAGACGGACCACCTGCTCCACCACCAGCGCCGTCACCACCATCACCGCGAGCGTGCTCAAGGCAATCACCGCGCAGATCCGCCAGCCCTGATGCCGGACCAGTTCGGGGTACTGCACCACGGCCAGCACCGCCGGGATGAAGAACAGCAACATCTCGCCCAGCAGCCAGTTTGCCCCGCGACGCACCCAGCCACCGCGCACCGCCCCGCTGAACAGCAGCGCGGCCAAGGCCAGGAGCCCAAGCAAACCAGCCGGCAATGGCAACCCCAGCCGCCCGCGCAACCAGTCCGCCAGCAGCCATAGGGCCGACAGCGCCACCACCTGGCCCAGCGCGATGGCGCCAGTGCGCAGGCGGGCACCGGGCGGCTGCGGCAAGGTCGCGGAGGTGGAGGTAGAAGTGGATGAAGTGACAGTCACAGCGCGTGGCATCGGAACATTCAAGCTATGGCGCCACGCAAGACGTGGCAGTGACGCTAGTGTACGAAGCGCACTTCGATATATAAAATGAATATAAATTATTGATTCGATGCCATATTGGAATGGCAAGCCGTGATCATCCACGCACGCCACATCCGAGGAGCCCCATGGATATCCGCGCCCTGCGCTATTTCGTGGAAGTCGTCCGCCAGAACGGCTTCACCCGCGCCGCCGAAACCCTGCATGTGACCCAGCCGACCATCAGCAAGATGGTCAAGAGCCTGGAAGACGAACTCGGCGGCCCGCTGCTGCTGCGCGAAGGCCGCACGGTACAGCTCACCGACGCCGGCGAGGTCGTTTTCGCCCGCAGCCAGGCCGTGCTGGCCGAAGTGGCGCGCCTGCGCCAGGAAGTCGCCGAGGTAGACGGCATGGCGCGCGGCGAGCTCAAGGTAGGCATCCCGCCCATGGCCGGCCGCTACCTCGCCCCGGTGATCGGCGCCTATCGCCGCCAGTACCCCGGCGTCAAGCTGCGGCTCAGCGAGCAAGGCGGCCGCGCGCTGGAAGAAGGCGTCGTCACGGGCCAGCTCGACCTCGGCGTCACGGTGCTGCCCGCCGCCGTAGCCGGCCTGGCCAGCCTCACCGTGACCCGCCAGGCACTGGTCGCCGTATTTCCCGCCGAGCGCGCACCACGCCGTGCCGGCGCGGTCCGGCTAACCGACCTCGCCACCCTGCCCTTCGTCATGTACGAGGACGACTTCGTGCTGTATCGCGTCATCCTGGACGCCTGCGAAGCCGCCGGCTTTACACCGCAGATTGCCGGGCAGAGCCGGCATTGGGACTTTATCGGCGAACTGGTCGCGGCCGATGTGGGCGTCGCCATCCTGCCTGCGCCAATTGCCGGGCAGCTAGACCCCGAGCGGGTAGCGATCCGGCCCCTGGTTGCACCTGAGCTGGTGTGGGAACTGGGGCTGGTCTGGCGGGAGGGGTATTTGTCGCGAGCGGCACGCGCCTGGCTGGTTTGTTGTGAGGAGGCGTTTGGGGCGGGGCGAAAGGATGCGATATGAGCGGTTGCGTTGGGACTAGCAGCTCTTGGCCGATGGCGCACAAAGGAAACAAGGGGAAACAAGAGGAAACACAATGAAGCTCACCAGCAAAATCTCCCACTATGACAGCAGATGGCCGGCTCTTTTCGCCGCTGAGAAAGCACGCATCGCGAAGGGCCTTGGCACGGAACTTGTCGGTATTTATCACGTCGGAAGCACCGCTGTTCCAGGACTCGCGGCCAAGCCAGAGATCGACCTCTTGATTGAGGTCTCAGAACATCGCAACGAGCCAGCCCGAGACAGTGCCCGAATTTCTAACAGCTTCCTTCCCGCCACGAGAACTTCGACGGCCGACTTGTCGATCGACAAGTCCAGACAAGATAGTTTCGGATTCACGTGGCTCTGTTGAGCGGCCACGATTGGCGACAGCAGCCTATGAAACCTTCGTCGCAGCCTGAATATGGCCGGTGGACATCAGGAATTCAACGGATCTACCAAACGGACGCTCCATGTCCGGCGGCTCAACCAACATGGTCAACCTTGGCATGGACATTTGGTCGAGTAGCGAATCGCAAAGCTCGGCGTAAGCTGTCCACAACCTGTGCATTCCTTCAGCGCCTTTCAGGTCCCTTCGGTGCGAGTACGGGGTTGTTTCGAGGTACGCGGAGACCCGGGCTGTCCATGCTTCCCCTCGATGGAGAGCGGTGCTGCGGGAATGGACGGTCGCATCGACACATCGCAAGTAGACGGCGACCGGCGAAAGCGATTGGACGATGCGCTCAAATTCTGCAACATAGCCACGAATTCCATCCTGCTCCTGCTCCATCATGAAGCGGACAGTGCTCTGAAAAAGGCTGCCTTCAAGAATACATAGGCCGTTCGTGGAACAATACCGCTCTGCGAAACGTTGCCAGCCCTGCAGGCAACGCGCGGAATAGCCAGGCTGTCGCCTTGACGTGGTAAGCCCCGCAGGATGCACCGGGTGCTCCTGATCTTCCTCCCGATACCACCCGGCTTCGCACCCGATCGAGCCCGCAAATCCGCAGAGCCGCTCCGCAAGGGTGCTCTTGCCAATTCCTGGCAGCCCATCAATCAGTACCAGCTTCAAAATTCAGCACCTGCTTCCAACGCAGTCTCCATGATTGCCGACAACATACTGCCTGAACAGAACATCGGCGTTCAGCAGGGATCGCCGCGTGCGGGCGGATGGCAGCAGCCCAAAGAGACATTCGGTCTTCTCCCCAGCGGACCTTTGCAGAGGTCACCTACAACTGCGGAATCGAGGACAGCACCTTCGTCATAAGGGCATGCGGACCACTCATGCTGACCTCGTTAGCGCTCCGATTCGCGCACGAACCTCGCGTAAAGCCGATTGAAAGAGCGGGTGGCATTGTTCGGGCAAGTCCCGCTGCAGCGGGTGCCAATAAAATGCAAACGTGTGGCCGCCGTCGTCGCTAGTCTCGAAGGTCCACTCGTCAGGCAATTCCGCCCCCGACTCGCACAGTTGGAAAGACCAGATCTGTTCCTGATAGGACGCGCTCCAAAGGCCAAGATCCGAGACCACGTGAGCGTCGCAAATACCTGACTCTTCACAGAGCTCACGAATTGCCGCCTCCGGCGAAGACTCACCCTGCTCAATGGTGCCCTTTACCAACTGGTGGCCTGCGGCAGGATGCTTGAATGCGAGGATATGTACGATACCGTGACGACTGCGCAAAACAATCGGGCACGCTTTTGTTGCGATCATGTGGCTCCTTGGATGGATTCCTTGGGAAAGGCCGATCTCGTCGAACAGCCTTCGCGTCAGTTCAAGCGCGACGAGCATGCGGCGAAGCTTCAACAGCGTAGTCGCGTCCGGCACCGCTTCGACTGCCAGGTCGATCCCGGCGAACGCGCGCATCGCCATACTGTCGTACAGAGCGTCTTCCAGCGCCTCGTCCGATAGACCATACCACCGCTAAAGGAAGTAAATGCGCAGCATTCGCTCCAGTCCGATCGGCGGCCGCCCACGTTTTCCCTTGGGGTAGTACGGCTCGACCGCCGCAATCAGGCGCGACCACGGCACCACGCCTTCCATCTGTCACCAAGGCTCGGTTAACGGGTAGCTCCCAGAACGGCCACCAAACGGAACGTATCATGAAGACCGGTGTGTTGTGATAATCTGTTTTGGGAACTACCCGTTAACCGAGCCGATTTCGCTTCAGAATTGACGGTCTATGGCAGACCGAATGCGTGAAATTACCCTTCCGACAACAAGGAAGTTCTAGATGAGTGCGAAGCCATATCTCCACCTCTGCAGACAGACTGAAGATGAGGGCGCGTACCAGCCTGATTGGCCAGGAAATGCGCGTTTGGTCGAATTCACACTGTCATTGGCTGAAGATGCCCATGATTTGATGCAATCCTCCTACGCCATGGGTGGCGGTCAAATTTCAGAATTTCGACCGTGGCTGGACACACTTCTCGCCGATGCAGAATACGATCCTGCTCTAGTCTTTCCAGTGCTAGATAACTGTGGGCGAATGGTTGCGTTCGCTCAGTGCTGGAGCAGCGGTTTCATCAAAGACCTCGTCGTTGATATCGATCGGCGTCAGCAGGGACTTGGGGAAGCCCTGCTACGCCACCTGCTGATGACGTTTAGAGAGCGAGGGGTGAAACGTGTGTGCTTGAAAGTCGAGTGTGATAACCCAACCGGTGCAGAAAGGTTGTACAGACGCCTTGGATTTGACACCGCACTCGCATGACCGTCCCGATATCCTTCGCCTCAGGACACATTGATCATAGCCAGAAGATGACGGTGGTGACCTGAGACCCGTCTTCCCTCCAGATTTCAGGAGAGTCTTGGTTTTTTCAATGAAGCCTTATGCGGCGCCCCCTCCCCAGCGTACGGCATCGCACAGACTCCCGCTACAGCGGCTCGTAAGATACCTTCTCGGCCCCCCGGCCCATCAGCCGGCAGAGAAGTTGCATCGCCGATTCTGCCAACGCTGGTGTTTGCCATTGCCATCAGGAGTAGCCATGACGACAGATGCTGAGAAGAAGCTGTGGGCAGAGTTCGACGATATCGCATCCAAGAGCGAGAATGAAGACGTTCAATCGATAGTCAAGGCCATCAAGCTGCATGCGCAAGTGATGAGCCTTCGGCTCGGTGCGCTTGAGGCGAACGCAAATACCTCAGCCAAGCATCCAGCAAAGTGACGCGGCCCGGTGCGATCGCCTCGTGCCTGGCACGGCAGGCCCTTGCACTGTCCCATCGACACCTTCCTCCCTGGGCTTGCACAAGAAACCCATGCAAATGCACACTAGCGTACCGACCTGATCCCTGTCCGCGCCCATTGTTGGGTTAGATGCCGATCCGACAAGCATGGAGTCCTTTGAGATGGATGCAAGCCCAATCTCGCCATCTCGACGTCACAGATTGATGAGGAGGAGCAACTCGGCCTTTGCGCGGACGAAGCGAAGGCGATAGCAAGGCGACTGAATGAACGCCCGTGCAAGACACTAAACTTCGATACACCGGCTGAACGATTCTATCAAGCTGTTGCATCGACGGGTTGAATCTGCCACCAACGACGGCCATCCGCTCGAGCTACTCTCTACGCAAAGCCCAAGTCAATCCGGGCTCAATTCGAGCGCTGCTGCCGGTGCCGATTCAACTCGCTAAGGTATGAGCCAGGTATTTGCTTCAATTCTCCATCTGGTCCGAGTACCCCGATGAATGTGTTGTCTACGGCAACTTGGAAACCCGATGGCACCGCGAAGAACTTGACCAAATCTGGCCGGTCAACACCGAGTTGATAGAGCGAGGTTTTGAAGAAGCGTGTCGGGTCCTGTGAGCCAGCGTTGTCATCCAAGTCTGTGAGCCACCAGTCAGAGTCCGTGTCCTGGACGGGTCCGCGCGTCAGCAGTATTCGGCTTGCAGTCTTGTAGTTCACGTGCACGACAGCGCTCTGGCGCAGCGAAGGAAAGTCAGGATCCACCTGGGGCGAGAGGCTTTGAACCATATCTTTCTGATGGCGTAGGTACATCAGCGTGCTGTCAATCGCGTCAGTGAACTTCACGGGGACAACCTTCATATCGGGCTCCATCACCCGTAGATATCCGGCCGGCCCCTCTTCGAGCATCGTGAGCATCCATCCGACTTGCAGGCTCTCACCGCCTCGGAATCTCTCGCCGTCGGCAACCCGCTGTTCGAGAAATCTTAGGAACCAATTGAGGTCTTCCGTCGGAACCACGCTGTTTGAGACCCGAACCTGAAATTCCGGATGATTGAACCGCTTGCAAGCTGTAGTCGCGTAGACCGCAGCGCCGTTTGGTTGCTCCTGAGGTACCTTTGAGCCGAACGACGAGAACGGTAAGCGAAGACGCATGATTGCCTCTTTTCAGGTGACTGGTGACCCGACAGATACTGAGGGGCCGCAGCCGAAAGGCCCTTCCTGGCCGGATTCGCCGGCAAACGAGACCTCCTTGATCACGGCATCGGAATCGATGAACGCCGAAACCTGAGTCGCGGCTGATGGCATCAGCATCTGATACTCGTCACTCAAAAATTCCGTGACCTCGATTGCCGACCACGGACCGAGTGACGCCGAATAGTCGCAGAATTCCTCCTGGATCTCACGCCATGACAAGTAGGGCTTTCTCGACAGAAGTATTCTCGTGCCCGCGTAGATGATGTGGATAAACGCCATGGATAGTCAATGCTCGATGTGCACTATATTTGTTCTTGGACGCAGCGACCTTGTCAAGCCGAGACGCCCACTTCAAGCAGGCGCCGGACAAGCAATGCCTGCGAGCGGTTCGCGAGATTGCACAGCAACGTCATCATGCCCGGCTGCGCCAACACTTCCATATGCGCGGGACTCGGCCGCGTCCAGCTACTCCCTTCCGTAGCAAGCCATATGTCAATAGCCGAAGCCAGATCCTCACGAGTTCGTTCATCCGGCTCGCATAGCTGCCCCACAAAGGCGATGCAAACCAGATAGTCCCATTTCTCTCGCTTGGCGATCCTCAGCGCCGTGATGTGATCCCCGTATTGCTCGAGCATGCCCCGTAGCTGGGCGAGCGAGACAAAGGCACCATGCCTTACGCACAGAAGAGCGGCAGTTCTGCGAACCCGACGAGATGGGTCTTGCATGGCGCGAGCGGCGATATCGTCTTTGGTGGATGGCGCGAGCTTCGCCATGAGAATCAGGGCCTGCGCGCGCACCTCCACGTGCGCCGATTGTGTGTGCTGCCCAATGACTGGCAACGCCTCTTTGCCTTGCAGTTCCCCGAGTAGAGACAACACCGCTCTGATTTGCCCGGGTCTCAGGCGTCCCGAATCCAGGGTGTCGACGCAGTGACGCAAGGCATCAAAGCCGCGCTGCATCAGCCACCGCGCCGTGCTACAGCGCAGGCTGCCCTGGGGATCAAGGAGCGCGCGCTTAGCGAAGTCCATGGCAGCGGGGTCGTCTTGCTCAAGGATGGACCGCAGGGCGGCGCGGCGCACAGGCCCAAAGGTAGATGTCATTGCCAGTTCAATGCAACGCTGCTGCTCCGTGTGCGGAACCTTGTCGATCAGATTTGCTGCCTGACGGGCAAGAACAATATCGCCGGATGCCAAGCCAATCCTAACAAGGTCGACGATAGACTGGAGCCCATGATCGAAGCAAACGGCAAATGCGGCGCGGCGCAGCCTCATATCCGTGCTGGACAGTGCGCCGGAGATAGCTGCGCTGCCGCCTGCCTGGACAAGCTGCTGTTCGAATTTGGCAAGCCAGGGGCCATGATCGGTGCGCATTGCCTGGGTCAGGCTCCGGAGCTTCGGTAGCAGCGGCGCGAAGAGTTCGGCCGGCGTCGTCGCAAGCAGCGTGAGCAGCCCATCGCCGGCGACCTTGCGAACCTGGGGCACCCAGTCGTTCAGGCGGTCTGCGATGGGCGCAAGGAATCGCGGGTCGCCGATTTCCACGCACCGGGCAATGCCTGCCTCCCTTACGTAGCCGGAATAGTGGCAAATCGCCTCCGCCAGCAGTTCGCGATCATCCGTGGCCGCGATCCGCGCGAGCGCGGCCCGAAGAGGAACCGGATTGCTCTTGGGGAAGTAGATTGTCTCGTGCGGTGCATCCGCAGGAGGCCGTAGGCAGAAGATCTTTGGGATCAGACTCATTTCCGTTCAATCGTAGGTTTGTTGACAAATTCCCTGCCTCACAACGCGGTTTTCCACAAGGAAGAGGCCCTGTAGATTCCCCTGCGGGCCTGCGGACGAGACCAGCATCAAAAATGCCAGAACAAGAAAACGAACGTTCATCGACATAATCGGAGTTATTCCGGACAAGTTTCTGTAGCTTGCTAGTTCCAATCCGAGATTGAACCGGTGCCTCTGCCGATCGAGCCATCAATACTGAAACACCAACTGCAACCCCGCCGTCACCCCCGCCGTATGAAACGCCGCCGGTTTATAAACCGGCATGCCCAAAAACAAGTCATACGACACCGCCCCCAGCTTCGACCCCAGCCCGCCTCTCAGCCCGATCACCGCACCCGCCAGCTGGGTACCCACCAGCCCTTCGGTCGACGGCCCGAACACGCGACCATAATCCAGCCCCGCGTACAGCGCCTGCCCGCTCCCGCCCAGCGGCGCCTGTAGCTCATTGCGCCAGTAGAAACCGCGCTCCCCCGCCAGCAGGCTTTCGCCATCGAAGCCGCGCACCGTGTACCGGCTGCCGATGGTCAGCGCGTCGATATAGAACAGCCGGTCATTGGTGAACTGCCCGCGGATCGTGGTGACATAGCGCAGCGATTGCTCCGCCAGCTTGAACGGCACCGACAGGTTCGCATCCAGCACGGCCATGCGGTAACGCCAGGTGGGGCCGCCCAGCTGGGCCAGCGTATCGGGCTGCGCGCCAAGGCCGGCCACGCCCTGGCGGTAGGCCAGGCTGCCGTCGAACTGGGCGGCGCCGAAGTAGTGGCGATCGGTGATGCCCACCTCCACCACCGTGTTGTTGCGCCGCTGCTGCTCGATCTCCGTATCCTCGATAAAGCTCTTGCCAAAGCGCTTGGACAGCCGGAACTGCAGGCCAAGCACATCGTTCTGGCTGCGGCTGAGCACCCGCTGCAGCTTGAAATCCACCGTCTGTGAATTGCCGCTGGAGACAAAGGTCTGGTTGACGCCGGCAATCTGCTGGTAATAGGTGCTGGAATACGCCGACACCGTGCCCGTCCAGTAACCCCACGGCACCGAGTAGAAGCCGTTCCAGCCATGCGTGCCGTGGCGCCGGTCGCCAAAGGCCAGATCCTGGCTGTAGCCCACGTTGAACAGGTCGTTCAGGCCCAGCGGGTTGTCAATGCCCACGCTCAGGTTGCCCTGCAGCTTGCCAGTGGAGCGCGTGCCCGAGTTGTCCATCGACGCCACCACCGTCCACGGCTTGGTCCGCTTGACCGCGATCACCACGTCGCTCTGGCCCGGCACGCTGGTGGGCACAACCTGCATGTCCACATCCTGGCTGGTCACGCGCTTCATCTGCTCCAGGCCTTGCTCCAGGTCCCGCAGGTTCAGCAGATCGCCGGGGCGCGCGGGAAACGCGCTCTTCCACGTGCCCCGGAGATCCGGCTCGGCAAAGCGCAATTGCCCGATCACGCCGGGGATCAACGCCATGCGCAACGTGCCGGTGCTCAGGTCCTGCTCGGGCAGCAATACGCGCGTGGTCACATAGCCCTGGCCAAGGATGACGTGTGACACGCCCTTGGCCAGCATGTCCACGCCCTGCTTGCCGATGCAAGCCCCCTGGTAGTGATCCAGCCACGCACGGGCAAAGGCGAACGGATCCTGCGGCAAGGCAGACGCGCCGCGCGCATGCAGCGCGGGCGGCAGCTCCGCCGGGACTTCAAGCACAAAGCGCTCGATGCGAAAGCACGGCTGCTCAACCGGCAACGCGGGAAACCCCTCTGCCGACGGCTGCGCTGCCCGCACGCCCGGCGCCTGGACCGCCTGGGCGCGTTCGCGGGCTTCCTGCTGCTGGCGCACGCGCTGCTCCTGTTCCGCGCCGGAGAGGATGGCGGCCTGACCCGGATTGGCGGGAGGCACCTGGGCACGCAATGACGTGCTGGTGTAACCCGCACCACCCGCTACCGAAAGCATGGCGGCAATCATTCGTCTTCTGATCTGCATGAAAGCTTGTATTTGCGTGACCAAGCGTCACGGCATGTTTGGCACCCGCGCGCGGCTAACCGCTCACGCCATTAATCGAAACCGATGCAGGTAAAACCCCGCTGGCGCGGCTCGACCCGCTTGATCTGCACCGGCTTGACATCCGTCTCGTCCGTCTCATCGAACACCGCGATATGGCAGTAAGGCTTGTTCGCGCTCACCGCCTGCTTCCAGATGGAAACCTTCGCCGACTCCTCATCCGGCCCCGGCCTGCCATGCGCGACGTACTTGTGACCCGCCTCCGGCTTGAACCGGACCATATCGCGGCAGCGATGAATGCCTGATGCACCGTCAATCGCAATCACCAGCGGACGCGCGGCACGCACGCGGATGCTTGGTGCAGCGGACTGCGTGTTCAGGATGGCATCGCCCTGGTAACAGCCCTTCTGGTTCACTTGCGGAATGGTCATGCTGAAGCCGCCGGTTCCGTAAAGCTCGGCAGACGGATCGTCGGGGCCGAGCGGCGGCGCGAGCGTGGAAACCGATGTGCAGCCGGCCAGCAGGGCCGGCAGTGCGAGCATGGCGAGACGAGAGAATTGACCCATATGGCGACTTCTTTATATTGGCTTGCTGACAACCCCGGGAAATGCACCCCCGGATACGACGTCCGGCCAAGGGGGCGCGCACTCTGCGTTACGCACAACGCCCGCGACCCCAGCCCGACAAGACAACAACCGCGGAGCGCTACTCCACGCTAGCCGGAGCAACCGCAGAAGCCGGCGCGGCTTCCGCCGCCGCCTCGGCAGCCTCCTTAGGCGGCGCCTCCTCCTTGATCACATAGGACGGATCGGCAACCCAACGCCCCAGATCCTTCCCGATGGCAACGGCAGTACGGTCAAGGATGGAGCACGTCCCCTTGAAGCCACCCCACATCCCCCCCACCGACCACCGGTTGATCTTGGTATTGCGGATCACCTTGCCGCCTTCAAGTAGATCGGCAGTCACAGTGATAGCTTTAGGGCCAGTCCAGGCACCGCCGCCAACACCCAGGATGTGGGTGATCTGCAGCCGGAGCACCTGTGCACCGTTGGCATCGCCCGTGGAGGCTACCGTGCCGTCGCCGGTCTTGTTCCGCTTGCGCAGCACATCGCCGACGCGGGTGGTCAGCATGTTCTCGATCTGGCACTCGGACTTGACCTGGTCGACTACGCTGGCACCGGGGGCGTAGGTAACTGGGGTTTCCAGGAGGACTGGGCTGGCTGCGAAGGCGGTGGTGGTGGAAAGGCAAAAGCCGATTAAAAATAGATGCTTCATGATTTTTTATAGAAAGTTAAAGTTAATGTGGCTCTATGTTCCAAAGTCCGATTTCGATCGGCATACGCAATGACCAACGCGCCGGCATCTCGAAATTGCGTGCGACGAACGGTACATACCTCGTCTACGTCCAGATTTCGTTACCTACGTCATCTATCCAGATGGCTCCTCCTGGGCAATCTTCTGAGAAGAACCATATCGCAAGTCCGGTATTATTTTCCAATTCTGCCTCACTCGTAGGGAAAGACTCCAGAAATCTCCTAATTATTTTCTTTTCGTCATCCTCCGAAACCAGCTCCCTCTTTCCCATCTTAATTATTCCGTTTTCTAAAAACCTTTCCAATAGCCACAAGAATGCCTCTCTTGCGACGTCGAAATCCCCATAATCCTGCTGCACGCATAACCATACGGCATCGAGCGCCATCCCTTCTGTAAGATCGGCAATTTCCTGCAGGCGCTCATCTTCGAACATGGGAAATATCAATCCTTCCTCAAAACCACACCACCCCCTCGGCTACGCTACTGGTTCAAGTACTTCCTCCGAACCATAAGCAGATCATCGCGGAAGCTATCATTCGAGAACCTAGTCTTAGATCCGAGAATTTCCCGTTTCGATAGCAGCACGCACTGGCCGTTGAATTGCATAACTCACATCAGCTCGATGCATTCAGCCATTCCAAACCGGATAAAATCCGTTCTTTAATCTTCTTTGCATCCTCGATGATCCCATGGTCATTATCCAGCAGCACAGTTTCAGGATCACTTAGACCCAGAACGAATTTGGTAGAAAATTCCATTCCACCGTCACGCCCCTCAACCAAAATAAATCAAGGATCTGAAACTCGCTCCTTCAACCGGTCAATTTCGTCTTTGCTATAGCAGCCCATCTCGATATCAACAGGTTGAATAGCGATCCAACCATCCCGCATACCACCCGGCTCCTCGACGATATATCGCTCACCATATTCTCGTCGCATCAGACCAATATTCTTTATTAAGTCGCCGACACAATCAGGCCGACTTGAGGAATCGATGATTAGTAGGAATGTGTACATCAACGAATTCCCGATGACTCGCTGTGCGCCGCCCTGGTATATTTACGCCCACCCGGGAGAATCCAACTCTCGAAGCAGTTTCGGATCTCAGTTGGACTTCGGCACGTATTTCCAATAAATTGAACATGAGAGTCAATCCATCACATTCGGCGCAACCTCTCCATACGCGTACGATCGACCGTTCACCCCTTCATTCTTATAATACAAAAACGAAATTTCCCTCACCCCTCCCGAGCCGGCTCATCTCTTTCTAGTATCTCAAGGCGAAACCTCCTTGCCTCTACATCCACTCTAACGGATGATTTAAATCCTTTTAGACTTCCTTCAAACAAGAACTTCTCGAAACGATCTTTACCCTCCCCTTTATAACCATAAACGACAGGATCAAGCCAGACCGTCTCACCATCTTTTTCAGAAATCTGCCTCACTTCAAAGATGAAAGTTCTCACCTCATCGAAAACCAGAACACAGTGCCCAACAAATCCATCGACATTTCTGCGCGAAAATAAATGGACCATCTCAGATCTAACAGCCAGCCAATGGCCAACATAAATCTTCAGCGCGGAACCATCGAAAATGCGAGCACCATACTGACAATTAAATGTATCAATATCGCCCCAGCAATTATTAATTGATCTCATTATCGATCTCTCCCAAGGTAGTGGCAACGCATTGAAATAAATTACGCTCACCACCGAATCGGCGATCCCTTTAAACAGAACTCTTCGCACTAGAGCCGAATTCCGCTATCAGCCTCATCGAAAACCAAAACACAATGCCCAACAACTCCATCGGAATTTCTGTACAAAAATAACTCAACTACCTCGCCGCTAGCAGGCAACCAACGACTCCCACTCGCTTCCCGCTGCGAAGAACCGACGGGTTACGGATTCCTTATCAAATCTATGGCTACGGCCATCTTAATCTGACTCATCCTCGACTTGTGGCGACTCGAATATTCTTGTCGCGAACTAGTTTCATATGAATATGGTGATCCATCATTGGGAATTTCTAGCGTTACCACCATATCTTCCGACACAAGTAATTCATAAATATCTTCGCCTTGATCAGGTATAGAATTAAGAACCACCGCATTTTCTATAGACGGAAAAATGTCCCGTATAGCTCCCAACAAAAGCGGACACCATCCTTCAATAAAAATTGAATTTCGGCCCGCAATCAAATCTCCTCTAATTTTATTCTCCGTCACACTTCCGATGAGTTTCATTTGATTCTGCCTGACATCAAATACGATGATATTTCGAATATTATCTTTCGGCACGGTGAAGAGAGCATTATTCTCTCTTCACCGTGAGGGCGGCTGCATCAGCATAATAGAATCCACTTCTACCCATAATTCGTATCTTATTGAGATAAAAAACCCATTCTGAACCAGCGTAGATTAACGATTCATACCGTGAAAGAAACAACGAATTCAGACCCGAGCTCCTGTTGTAATTGTTTTGCAAGTTTAATACCTTGCACTTTGAATTCCGCCTTTATTTCATCACTATTGAATCCGGAATTCACTGGATCCTCTATATCGATAGCTTCATCGAAGAACCGAGCCCAATCCGCTATTTTCTGCCGAAGTTCTGTAGAGATTGGCAAAGTGTTTGGATCAATATCACCGTACATACCAGGCGACATGTCCCATAGAGGATGGCATTGATAGTCAGCCATGAGCTTCAAATTTTTCATTTCACACTTCCCTTTGGATTCGCGCTGACGCGGGTGTTGCACTTGGGACTTGAAACTGCCCACCTAATTCCAGTTTGACCTTGATGGTCTGCTGCAGGTGGTAGGGGTGGCCGACGGAGGCTGGAGGCGGCTCAGGAGGCAATGCAACCGCCACTGCGGGGATGGCCGACCGTTTACAACCGGCAGTTGCAAGCACTGCGTTGCGGTCGCTCTCCGACAACCCAGTGCCCACGCGCGGTCGAGGGACAACAGCTTGTATAGAAGCGCTGGTCATGTTCTAGCATGAAGGCGCGTGCACGAACTGATGCACACGTAAGACTATGCTGGGCGCCTTCCTCCGTCACAACTACCATCCTTGCTTACGAATATGATCCAGTTTCCAAAAATGGAATAATTAATATCACCGGTCATGAGTTTCTCCTTGCAACCCTAACAAAGATATAAAATTAAGCGCTAATTCATTGCAATCGTCACAATTAAATTATCGAATTCTGGGGCTGATGTTCCATCGCTGCAGAGCAATTTAATTCTATCTATATCGTTCTCAACAATCATTCCAGAATTACCAATCCAAGCCTGCATAATCCCGTCAACTCGCCACACATTCCAAGCCTTAAAAACAGTTTCCAATGCACATGAAATCTCCATATCAACAACATCTGGACTAGTGTCTTCCCATAGAACGATGTCTTTCTGTTTCTGGCCAGCGACGGTGATATGACCAAGATCAACCTTTAACCTAAGTCCTTGAACTGGACTATTTTTTGCTGATATTCGCTCTACACGGACATGCCACTTCCCCGCCGCGAGAGGGATCCGATAAATTGGTACCACAAGCATATCACCCAGAATTACTGGCTGTGCCTTTGACTCTTGAAACAACTTGGCGAGCGTTTTTGGATGCATAGTTTCTAGTATCCATGTCCTCTAGCTTCTATAGAAGCGCTGGTCATCTTCTAGCATGGAGGCGCATGAACGAGCTGATGCACGCGTAAGACTATGCAGGGCGCCTTCCTCCATGACAACTACCATCCTTGCTTACGAATATAGGCCAGTTTCCGACAACAGAATGATCAATATCACCGGTTTCGACGAACCGGCGCGTTTGATACGGGAAATGCCATCTCCCATCGGCCTCCCTAATCCCCGCATCGACGATTACATATTGATCGCACTTGGGAGGACTCAAACTCTCTTGCAAGTACTTCTCGGCAATCTTCCTAGCTTCCGCAATATCCATTTTCACTGCCCCGTTGATTACACCAAACCGGATGCTCTGGCTGACCTTGGGACTCTTGGAATAACTGAGCAAGTGTTTTTGAAGGCATGGATCCCGGGATATTTTTGGCTGTATACATCCATCTAACTCCGCTTTCATTTCACCTTTTTTATCTTGCCCGCTGGAACCGATGCCCCAATAAAATCAAGCAACTCTTTTCTTTGCATTGCGTGGCCAAAATACCTGAGATTAATAGATCCCCTCGCAAACAGCGCTGTCCATTTAGCACCCTCGATAGCTACCATTTTTTCTTATTTAACAATATACTCCGCCATCCAGAAATATCCGGATGCCCGGAATACCTGACTAATATTGCACAGCCAACGTTAACTGGACTCACGCAGCTATTATTTCGAAAACACTGCTTTCAAATGCTCGGCCAACTCACGTAGATCCGCATAAGCCAACGGCCCGAAGTCTGGATAGTTTTCCTCTACGTATTGCTCCGGTGTAATTCCGATATCTCGCGCCATTTCCGACACATCTATAATGAGTTTTGGGCAAATCATCCAATTTGTGGTGCCCGGAAAAAAGTCCCGGGAATGACCCACAATTACCCACTTGACATTCCCCTCAAATGTATCCACACCCAATCTGATTTTTGATATTGTCTCAGAGTTCTCAACTACAAATCTAAAACTAGTAAAAGGCGGAACTTTCGATCTATCCTCGCTTATTGGATCTTGGCCTTTAAATTTGAAAGTTGGATATCTAGACTCAAATCTTTGCCAGGCGAGCGGACCAAGCTTTTCAATAAAATCAAGTAACTCCCGCCCTTGCTTTGTATCATCGGTTTCCATTATTGCAGTCCTATTAATTTTTTAGAAATTGTTATTCCATCTGGATTCATCTTTCTCATATGTTGCCCCCAGTCCCCCAATGGAATTGCTTCTTTCGAAATACGAGGATCATACACATAGCGGCCATCAGTATAGATCTGATGATAGGATAGTCCGTCTAAGTTATTTCCGTTCTCAAATATATTTAAGTTATGAGGTTTACTTGACCGAACCTCCAATATTTCACCTTTCCCGCCAGCGGCGTCAAGCAGACGCGACGCAATCTCTGAACAATCAGTGCAACGCGTATTCGCTACCATATCCCGCATTTGTGCTGTACCCATTGCATCAAGCACAGACTGGTTCGGCGGGAAACTTGGATTTGGCGGACGAACGGGGCGACTCATGCCGGGAAGAGTGACTTCACCAGTGATCCCCACGCCCTTTCCGAGGGTTGCCGCCTTTGCGGCCTCCTCCGCCGCCGTTGTCGCTGTCTTGACTACGCCGGCAGCGCCACCGAACGGCAAATACGTAACCAACTCACCACCGATTCGCCCAATTTCCTTGGCGTCTCCCTTCTCGTAGGCCGACGCCAGTCTCTCCCTCTGCTCAGCCGTAGCACTAGCTATCAACGCCTCCCAGGCTGTCGGATTCGCCAGAAGCCGACCCAATCCATCGATCGTGCCTCGCAACTCTTCACCCGCCTTCTGGTCACCCATCCCTGAGGCCACGACGGTGCCCGCCAGCTTTGCCATGTCAGCAAGTCCCTGGGCAATTGCATGCCCGGCGCCGGTAGCGGTGCCGACAAGGCGATCGACCTTCGACATCGTTCCCGCCGCCTGCGCCTCTGTGTTCATGGCAAGCAGAATGTAGTCGACCGGGCTCACGCCGAATGCACCGAAGGTGTCGTCCCGCTTACGAAGGATCTCGGCCTGGGCGGAGCGAACTTCCTGTTGCAATCCTGTGCAAATCGCGCTGCTGCTCCCCGCGCAGGCTGACAGAGCTGCATCACGTTGCTTGTCAAGTGCAACGAGCCGATCGCGCTCCCGGCAAGCTTCTGCGTTACCGCTTGCCGTGCAGGATTGATTTGCCTTCGTGAAATCAAGTATCTCTTGGTGCTTCAGATAGTTGTTTTCCGTGGCAACCTTGCCAACGCTACCGCCCACAGCCAAGTCAGAGCCGGATCCACCGGCAGCACCGCCTGCTAGGCCGCCAACGATCATGCCTGCAAGCTGCACCAGCGCCTTTCTGTCTTCTACGCTGACGCCTTCCATACCAAGCAGTTGAGCGCCGAATGACTCCACTGCCAGCTTGGCGGCGGCCCCGCCTGCTGCGCCAGCCGCAAAGTTTCCGCCGATCGCCATTGACATGAGACCGCCCAGAAGGCCGTGCACAGCCACCTTGGTCGCCGTGGGCTGGCCCTGGAGAAGGTCTCCTGCTTTGTCATAAACCATCGGCGCCAACTGCTGCACCAATTCGGTCCGGACCTTGTTCTCCTCCTGCTGCTCCTTCACCTTCTTCGCATCAAAGATCTTATCGAGAGCCTGGTTAGCGCCATCCGTATCCCGATTCAAGCTGGCAAGCACTTCTTCCACCGTCTTGCCAGTCTTCTCCTTCTGTGCCTCGGCATTGGTGATGGTCACCGTGCCATTGGCAATGGCGCTCCTGGTAGTGCCGGCGGCACTGCCTTCTATGGGCTTTTGCGCATTGCCTGCTGCTGTGGCTGCCAGGGAGTTGACACCGTTCTGCAGCAGGTTCCCGTTGCCCCATTCGGTGTGCGCCTTGACCAGGGTGTCACCGTCTTTGACGTCGGGCATGCTCTTGCCGGCGGTGAAGCTGCCGGCAATGGTCGACGAACTACTGCTGTACTCCGCCTTGTTCTCAATATCGCTAGTGGTCAGCGTGCCGGTGGTGAGGCTGTTCTTGCCAGCGTCAGCGGTGCTGGCCAGCACCGCGCCCTTCAGGTCCGTGTTCTGCTTGACGTTGACCTGGAAGCCGCCATTGCCCGCGTAGATGCCGCTTTGCTCCCTGACCGAGTTGTAGGTGCTGTCGGTGTTGCCGCTCGACACACTGACGCTGCCGCTGACCGTGGTGCCGTAGCAGATCGGGGGCACGCACAGGCTGGCCTGGAAGCCGGATGACGATTCGCGGCTGTGGTAGTTGTCGGTGTCTTGCCGGCTTTCTACATTGAGGTTGCGCCCCACGTCTGCCCGCACGGTGTCGCCGGTGACTTGCGCGCCCTTGAGGTTGGTGTCGCGCCCGCTGGTGATGGTGAGCTGGTCGCTGGCGCTGACATGGCTGTTGTGGTTGGTGACGGAGTCGCCGTCGCCCTTGGCCTTGTTCTGGCTGGCGGCGAGTTCAAGCGTGAAGCCGTTTTGCTGTCCGCCGAGTGCGAGGCCCACGCCGATGCTGGCGTTGCTGCCTCCGCTCTTGCTGCTTTGGCTGGCGGTGTCTTGCGCGCTTTCCAGGTTGACGTCGCGGGCGGCGCTGAGGGTGACGGACTTGCCGTCGATCTGTACGCCGCGCCCGGTGATGTCGCCGTCGGTGGCGTAGCCGTTGGCGTCCTTGCCGCCGGAGCCGGCGGCGACGACGGTGACGGCGTTGCCGGCCTTGACGGTGGTGCCTTGGTTGGCGCTGGCCTGGCTGCGGGATTCGGACTCGGAGCTGCCGCCGCCGATGCTGACGGTGGCTTTGATCAGCGCGGTGCCGCCGGTGCCGCCGCTGGCGAGGTCCCGGACGGTGCTGACGCCGTTGGCGACCGCGAGCGCGGCCTGCGCCGCGTAGAGCCCGCGCAGGCGGTCGTTCTTGCTGTCTTCCATGCCGCGGGCGGCGTTCTCGATGGTTTGCGCGGCGGTTACCGCGTAGCCGGACAGGGCGAGCGTGACGCCGTACTGGCTGGTTTTGTCGACCTGGTGGCTGTTTGCGGTGTCCTTGCCGGGGTCAAGCACCACGTTCTTGCCGATCAGCGTGACGTCTTTCCCGGCGGCGATGTCGGCGCCGCGTGCGGTGAGGTCGTCCTTGGCGCTGATGGTGACGCTGCCATTCTGGCTGACCACCTGGCTGCGGATGGTGTTTTCGGTGGTCTGCGCCGTGTCCAGGTGGTGGGACTCGGTGCGGATGCCGACGGTGCCGGTGTAGCCGGTGCCACCCAGGTCGCCGATCTGGCGGCTGCTGCTGTCGCTGCGCTTGGTCTTGCTGTCCTGGCCGGAGAGGATGTCGACCTTGCCTTGCAGCGCGGCTAGCGTGAGGTCGCCTTCGGCGGACAGGCCGCTGCCGGCGATGGTGATGTCGCCGCTGCGGGCCTTGACGGCGACGGTATTGCCGGTGACCACCGTGGCGTTTTGCCGGGCGGCGCTGGCGTCGCCGCTGGCGCTGGCTTTCTGGTTGCCGTACGGCAGCATGGAGACGCCGCCGTTGTTGGGGCCGCCGCCGACAAAGCGGCCGACATCGCCAAGCGAGAGCGCGGCGGTGCTCAGGCTCCAGCCGCTGCTGCTGGAGCTGGTGGCTTCGCGGTAGCTGTCGGTGGAGGCTTGCAGCAGGACGTCGCGCTGGGCGTCGAGGATGGCGGCAGCGCCGGCGCTGACGGTGCTGCCGGCGATCAGGATATTGCCGTCGGTGGCTTTGCCGTTGGCGTCCTTGTCGCCGTTGCCGGTGGCGCGCAGGCGGATATCGCCGGCGCCGGTGAGCTGGCTGCCGCGCTGAGAGATCGATTCGGTCTCCACCTGGCTGCTGCTGCGGTTGCTGCCAAAGGTGATGCCCACCTGCGGCGCGGTGAAGGCGGCGGCGCCGAGTTCATTGAGCGTTTGCTTGGCGCGGGTGACGGTGCTGGGGTTGCGCTGGATGTCCTGGAGGTTGCGCGCCGTGTCGAGCGGCGTGCCGGTGAGCGCCATGGACAGGCCGCTGGAGCGGCTGCTCTGGCTGCTTTCCTGGGTGATGTGGTCCACGCCAGCCAGCACGGCGATGTTCTGCGCCTGGATGTCGATATGGCCGGCAGTGGTGTTGCCTTCCTTGCGCCCGGCGATCAGGTCGCTGCCGAGGATAGTGGCATCGCGCCCGGCGCTGATGGTGACATTGCCGTTGGTGGCGCCCACCGTGCTGCGCGCATCGCTCTGGGTGACGGCAAGTGCGTGGCCGGCGCTGTTGGCCTGGTTGCTGCCTGCCGAGACGCCGATGCCGCCCTTGCCGGCAAAGGCGGAGAGGCCGGAGGATTTCTGCTCGTGCGCGTAGCTTTCTTCGCGGGTGTTCTGGCCGGCGGTGATCAGCACGTTGCCTTTGGTGGCGGCCAGGGCTACGCCGTCGGTGGCGGCGATGCCGCTCTGGCGCACGGTGAGGTCGTTGCCGGCGGTCACGCGCACGGTGTCGCCGCTGACCAGGCTCCCTACGCCAAGGTCGGCATGGCTGCTGGTCTGGTCGTGGCTGGAGCTGCGCGAGAGCAGTCCGCTGCTTCTGCTGCGGCCATCGTAGCTGGCGTCGTGCACTTCCCGGGCTTCGCCGATGGTGATGTCCTGGGTGGCGACGATGCTGACGCCGGAGCCGCTCACGCCGGGCTTGCCGGCGCTGACTTCCGAGCCGGTCAGCGTGACGCTGCCCTTGCCCGTGCCTGTGACCGGCGCGGCGGCGGTGATGCCGTTGGCTTCCAGCAGGCCGGCTGCCAGCGTTGTTTGCCCGGCTGCCAGGGTGGCGCTGGTGCCGCCTTGCACGGTGCTGCCGCGCACGGTTTCGTCGTAGGCGGACTGCGTGTAGGACGCGCCCTTGCCGCCCAGCGAGCCTTCGCTGTGGGCGGTGGTGTCCTTGAGCGCCGTGACGGTGAGATCCCGCCCGGCGATCAGGGAGACATCGCCGCCCGCCCCCACCTTGGACCCCGCCAGCGCGGCGTCGCGCCCGGCCACCGCCACCACATTGCCGCCTGCCTGCACCGTGCTGCCGGCCACCGTGCTGGTCTTGTCGTGGGCATAGCTCTGGCCGCCGCGCGAGACAGCGTCCTGCGTGGTGCCGAGGGTGACCGCGCCAATGGTGAGGTCACGCCCGGCGCCGATCAGTGCGCCCTTGCCGGCTTCGAGCACGGCGCCGCTGAGGGTGACGTCGCGCCCGGCCAGCACCACGGCGTTGCCGGTTGCCGAAATCGCCGCCACCGCGGCCACGCCCGTGGCGCCCGTGCTGTAGCCGTTGGGCCCGATCGTGCGGACTTCCGTGACGGTCTGCGTTTCGTTGACCACATCGCGCCCGGCTTGCACCAGGACGTCCTGGCCGCCGATGCGCCCGCCCAGGTTGCGTACGTCCTGCAGGGCCTGGACCACGGTGGTGCCGGTGGTGTCGCCAATGGCGCCGCGGTTGACGATGTTGTTGCCAAGCACCTGCGTGGCGACGTCGCCAACGATGCGCCCGCTGTTGTTGACGTTGCCGGTGGCATTGAGCGCGACGCTGTTGCCGGTGACGAGCGCGCCGGTGCTGTTGAGGTCGACGGCGTTGGACTGCGCCAGGTAGACCTTGGGCACCAGCACCGATTGATGCGTGCCGTCGGGCAGCGTCACCTCTTGCGCTACCAGCCAGACCATGTCGGTGGTGAGCTGGCGCATCTGGTCATCGGACAGGCCTACGCCGGGGGACAGGCCGAAGGCTTTGGCGTAGGTCACGCCGCTGTTCATCAGGGCCTGGTATTCCTTCAGCTGGTCGGTGTAGCCGGCCAGGAAGGTACGGCCGGTTAGTGCCGTGACCTGGTCGCGGACGAGCTTTTCTTCATAGAAGCCGTCGCCGAGGCGCTTTTGCACCTGCTGCGGGTCCAGGCCGAGGGCGCCCAGCATGTAGTCGCTGGAGAGGAAGGTCTTGTACTGGGTGAAGCGTGAGTCGGTCTCGATCAGGTAGGGCGTGGCCGGGGCCGGGCGCAGCGTGAACAGGCCGTTGACGGGCAGCGTCAGGTTGGGGATGCCGCCGGCGGCGGTGCCGAGCGTCTGCGGGCGGTTGGTGGTGCCGGTGGCGGCCGCGACGGGGCCGGCGCCGAGCGTTGGCGCGGCGCCGGCCGTGCCCGCGAGGCTGTCAAGCTGCGTGCCCGAGGCGCTGCCGCCGGCCACGCCGCTGCCAGTGACAGTCTGGCCGACGCGGTTGACGGAGCCGACGGTGATGTCCTGCGCGGTGGTCTGCACCGCCTGGTTGGCGGTGGCAAGGGCCGGCAGCGCGGCTACCGTGGTGGGCGCCTGGGGCGTGGTCGGATACGGCACCGTTTGCTCATCGCTGTTGCCGCCGGATTTCTGGTGCCAGTAGAACGTGGAGGTGTCGGTGGTGCTGACCGTCTGCTGGAGCACCGTGCCGACGTCCTGTACCCCGCCGCCGGCGGCGCGCCGGGACAGGTTGCCGCCGGCGGCCATGATGGACGACTGATTCAGGATGCTGCCACCGTCGCTGTTGATGCGGATCGAGCCCTGGGCCTGGACCTTGGCTGCCGCGGTGGCGCTGACCAGGCGGTCGGTGGCGACGGTGGTGACGGTGGTGCGGGAAGTCTCGCTGTAGTCGTGAACGTCCGGGCCGAGGTCGTAGCGCACGCGCACCTGGTCCGGGCGGAGGTGCTTGGCAGGGTCCCAGTCAGGCCAGAAGGTGATCCTGTAGGTGGTGCCGGTATCCTGGATGTCCTGGTAGTACTGGGTGGGGTTGGTGGCAAACGGGCGCCCGCCCGGACCGTCTCCGCCGGTGCAGCCGTTGTCGTTGCAGATCGGGCCGAAGTAGCCGCCGTATGTCTCAAAGGGCGGCTCCGTGAAGGAAAGCGTCTTGGCCGTGGTATTGAGATTGACCACCTTGGACTTTGGCACTTCGAGCGTGACCGGGGCGCGCAGCGCGTTGACCATGTCCCCGCTGATGCTTGCCGCCGTAGTGCGCCAGGCCCATCCGGGGAACGTGGCACTTAAGTGACCATTGGTTTCTCCGTCACCCAGCCCGGCGAGCCAGAGCGAGAGCGTCTGCGTCGTCGTGGTCTGCGGCGTGCCCGCCTCCGTCACGATGCTGGTACGCGTGTTGTTGACCGTGCGCGCGGCGATGTCGATATCGCCGTCTGCCTCGATCGTTGCCGAGCGGTTGTTGAGCACGCCAACCTGGTTGGCCAGCATGCCGGTGCCCGGGTCGCGCGTGCCGTCGCGGGCGATCTGCAGGTTGCCGGCGCTGTAGATCAGCGCGCCGTCCAGGTTGGAGACGGCGTTTGACGCATGGATCTTGAGGTCCTGCGCGGCGGCGATGACGGCGGCCGGGCCGGTATTGCTCACGTCCGCTGCCTGCACTTGCACGGTGTTGCCGATCACGGCGCCGGTGTTGGCCAGTGCGCCGCTGATGGTGTTGACGGCATTGCCTTCGATGCGTCCGGCGTTGGTGATGGTGCCGTCGGCCTGGACGGTGGTGGCCTGCGAGTTGATGCCGGCGCCGGCGGCATTGTTCACATTGGCGCCACGCACGGCCAGGCTGCCGCCGGCCGCCAGCGTGCCGGTGTTGGTGACCGCGCCGCTGGCACGCAGTTGCAGGTCGCCGTCGGCGCGCAGCTTGTTGGCGGCGTCGTTGAGATAGTCGCCCGCTACGTTGAGCGTCAGGTTGCGCCCCGCCGTCATCTCGCCGCTGCCGCTGACGGTGCCGGCGCGGCTGGATACGCCCACGTCCTGGTTGGCGCGTACCGCGCCGCCCTGGTTTGTCATGGATGCGACGGTGAGCTGCACGTCGGTGCCGCCAAGCACGTTGCCGCCTTCATTGGCAAGCGTGGTGCTGGCCTGGTTGAGGGTCAGGCCCTTGGCGCCGTAGATCCTGCCGCTGCGATTGTCCACGCTGCGGGTCACGCCCAGCGTGAGCGCGCCGGCCGCGGCGATCTGCGCGCCGCTTGCGTTGGCAAGATCGGTGGCGGCGAGGGTCACGTCGCCGTTGCCGCCGAGCGTGCCGCTGGTGTTGTCCAGCGCGCCGGCGGCGGTGATGGTGGTGGCGCCGTCGCCCGCGTTGGCAAGCCGCCCGCCGCGGTTGTCAATGCCGGATGCGGAGACGGTGGCCTTGCCGTGCGCGCCGTTGGCGGTGAGCGTGCCGGCGGCGTTGCTCAGTGTGCCAGCGGCTGCGACCGACAAATCGCCGCTGGTCTGCGCCGTGCCGCCGGTGTTGTCCACCTGGCCCTGGCTGCTGAGCGACAGGCCGGACTGGCCGTAGAGCGTGCCCTGGCGGTTGACCAGGTCCGCGCCCGTGGTGACACTGGCGGCGCCTTGCGCGGACAGGTTGCCCCGGGTGTTGTCCAGCGAGGCCGCCTGCACGGCGAGTGCGCCGTTGCTCTGGATGGCGCCGGCTGTATTGCCCAGCGCGCCCCGGCTCGTCAGCGCCAGGGCGCCGTCTCCGGCGTGCGCGATGCGCCCGCCGTCATTGGCCAGCGACTGCGCGTCCACCGTCAGGTTCTTGCCGTTGGTGGCCAGCGTGCCCGCGGTGTTGTCGAAGGCGCCACCCGCGTTGATGACCGTATTGGCCTTGCCGAACTGGTTGATGGCGCCGCCGTTGTTGGACAAATTGCCTGTGGTGCGGATGCCGGCCTGATCGCCTTCGATGCGGCCGGCGGCGTTGTCCAGCGACGCCGCCGACAGGTCGACGACACCACCGGACAGAGTGCCCTGGCGATTGCTGGCCGCGCCCGACACAGTGGCCGTGAGCGCTTCGCCCGCCGTGATGCTGCCCTGGCCGTTGTCCAGCGACTGTGCATCCAGGCTGGCATCGCCCTTGGCGGTGATCTGTGCATGATTGGCCAGCGTGGCGGCTGCCAGCTCCACCTTGCCGTTGCCGCCGATCCGGCCCGCATTGGCGTTGACCAAGGCTTGCTGCGCCTGGACCCGGGTCAAGCCATCGCCCGCATTGACGATGCGCCCGGCGGTGTTGTCCACGCTCGCGGCGGCAAGTGACATTGCGCTGTGCGTGCCGGCGGTTTCGATCCGGCCGGCCGCGTTGGTCACCGCGCCGGCGGCCCGCAGGTCCAGCGCGCCGTTGGTCTGGATGGTGCCCGCGGCATTGCCCAGCGCGCCACGGCTGGTCACGGCCAGCGTGCCGTCGCCCGCGTGCGCAACGCGGCCGCTGTCGTTGGACAGCGACTGCGCATCCACGGTCAGGTTCTTGCCGTTGGTGGCCAGCGTGCCCGAGGTGTTGTCCAGGACGCCACCCGCGCTGATGCGGGTGTCTGCCTTGCCGAACTGGTTGATGGCGCCGCCCCGGTTGGCCAGATCGCCCGCCGTGCGCACGCCAACCAGGTCGCCTTCGATGCGGCCCGTGGCGTTGTCGAGCGAGCCGGCCGTCAGATTGAGCGTGGCGCCTGACATCGTGCCCTGGCGATTGCTGGCCGCGCCCGCCACGGTGGCCGTGAGCGCATCACCGGCCGTCACACTGCCCCGGTTGTTGTCCAGCGACTTGGCGTCCAGGCTGGCGTTGGCCCGCGCGTTGATCTCGCCGGCATTGGCCAGCGCGCCGGCCTTCAGCCGCACATCGCCGTTTCCGCCGATCACGCCGCCCTTGGCGCCGCTGGCCGTGGTGCCGGCGGCATTGGCCAGCGTGCCTGTTGTGGTGACCGCCAGGCCGCCGGCGCCCAGCGAGGCCAGGCGGCCCGCGCTGTTGTCCAGCGAGCCGGCGTTGACGGCGAGCGCGCCGCCCGCCTGCAACTCACCTTGCTGATTGTTAACGGCGCCGGCCGATTGCAGCGTGGCTGCGCCTTGCGCCAGCATCCGCCCGCCCTGGTTGGAGACGCTGCCGGCCGTGATGGTGGTGCCACCCTGGCTGGTCAACTGTCCCCGGTCGTTGACGAGCGCCCCGCTGGCATTGGCGCTTAGCGCCCCGCCCGCCTGGCTGCTGGCGCCGCTGAGGTTGATGTCGCCCGCGCTGGCGGCGAGGCTGAGGTTGCCCAGCGCCGCGTTCTGGCTGCCGGCGAGCTGCAGCGCCGTGCCCTGCAGGCTGGCATTGCCGCCCGCGAGGTGCTTGCCGCTGGCCGACAGCGTGCCGGCCGCCACCACGCTCAGGTCCGCCTGCTGGCCGATCGCGCCGTCGCCATTGACGCCCGCGCCCAACGTGCCGCTGGAGACCACGCTGCCCGCGTTGACGCGCAAGCCCTGCTGCGCCGCCAGCGTGCCGCTGTTGCCGAGCGCGCCCGCGGTATCGAGCGAGACCGCCTGCGCGCCATAGATGGTGCCGCTGTTCTCCACGCCTTCGCGCGCGGCGATGGCGAGGTTGCCGCTGGCGCTGGTCTTGCCGGCGAGTTCCAGCCGGCCCTGCGCGCTGAGCGTCAGGTCGCCGGCCTGCGCGGCCAGCACGCCGCGGTGGCTCACACCCACGCCAGCCTCGGTGCCGACCAGCAGGATCTTGTTGGCATACATGCCGCCTAGCTGGCTGACATCGATGCCGATGCCCGGCGCGGGACCGGTCCCGGCGATGGGCGTGGCGGCCAGCGTGGCGCGGTCTACCTGGCTGGCGCCGGCGATGACGTTGAGGTTGTTGGCATAGATGGCCGCATTGGCGGTGACGCTGCGGGCGATCAGGTCGACCTGGTCGACGTTGCCGGCGTTCAGCCCGGTGCCCTGCACCGAGATCTGCCCGCCGGTGACGCGGAAGGCGTCGAGGCTGCCGGTGCCGCCGTACACGGGCACGCCGGTGGTCAGTGTGGCGCGGCTGGTGTTGATGAAGCCACCACCGTCCACCATGATGCCGTTGGGGTTGGCCACCACCACTTCAGCCCGGGCGCCGGCCACTTCCAGGTAGCCGCGCAACTGGCTGGGCAGCGCGCTGGTGACCTGGTTGACGATGATGCGCGCGTTCTGGCCCGGCAGCAGGTTGGGGTTGCCGTTGACGAAACCGGCTTGCTGGGTCGAGACGATGGTGGGCGAGTTGTTGAGGATCGCGCCGCCCTTGGGCACGTCGAACTGGGTGTAGGCGTTGGTGGACACGCCCGCGCCCGAGGGCCGCGTGATGTTGACTTGCGCCAGGCCGTTGCTGGTCTGGATCACGCCGGGGCGGTTGGCGCCGGCATTGGGGTCCGCCACGATCTGGGCCGTGGCCGGGGCAGCCAGCCCAAGCAGGGCAACCGAGGCCAACGAGGCAGTTGAGGCAAACGAGGCAAAGCGCGCGCGCGGCATGGCTGGCAGCGCGGCCGCCATCGATGCCAGCGATGCGCCAGGCGCCGGGCCTTGCCCTGCGCGGCGGCGGCGCCGTTGCGCGCGTGCGCCGCCTTGCTGTCCTGTTCCGATGCTGGCGGCCGATTCTTCAACGGCGACCAGCATCGCGCGATGCCTGCTGTAGACCAGGCGGAAACTGCCCTTGTTCATAATTGGATAGACCCTGGATTAGCGGTGCTTTTCTGATGACTGGCACCCTTGCCGGAATGACTGGCGACAACCGTCACCCTCTTTGAATGTGTGGACAATATTTAATGATGACGGCAATGCGGTCAATCGGACACGTACGAATAGAGGGGTATTGCGAGCGCACAAGAGCGGGCATTGCACACCGCTGCTCACCGCCAATCGGCGGCTGCAAGCGGCATTGCGGGAGATTTCGCAGCGCAGGGCGCGCTTTGACCTACTGAAGGGGGATTGAAAAGCAGACGCGCGGCGTGTTATTAGCGCCGGGATAAAAGGCAACGCCCAGGATTAGGACTAGGATTAGGACTAGGATTAAGACATTCCTAATCCTAGTCCTAGGCGCCTTAATCAATAGGAATTATCAGAACAGATACATTTCACTAAGAACGGAATTCAGACTATCTCCGACTACCTCCATTAACGGCAGATGTCCGCGATCCTTTAGCGCGCAAGCCGGGCGCGGCTTCAGCTACGCCCGATTTCCTGCAGGATGCGCGTGAGCAGGTACAGGCGCGGCACGATGGAATCGATCTCGATGTACTCATCGCGCGCGTGGTATCCGAAGCCCGCCAGGCCGAAGCTCTCCACGACCACCGCCTTGCCGGAGCGCCCGGCGAAGCCCGCATCGGTGGCGCCGCCGGTGCCTTCGGCCAGTGCCAGCTGGCGGCCGTCGAGCTCGGCGTAGATGGCTTGCGCGCGCTGCGCCAGTTCGCGGCCGCGCGCGTTGGCGACAAACGGCGGCCGGCCGGTTTCCATGGTCACGGTGGTTTGCGTGTCGGGGACGAGCTTGCCTTCGTCCACCTTCTTTTGCAGCGCGGCCTGCAGCTTGCCGGCGCCGTCCTTGACCGTGGTGCGCACGTCGCCGATGGCAGTGGCGTGCTCGGGGATCTGGTTGCGGACCTCGCCGGCCTGCGCGGTGGTCCAGTTGAGCTGGGTGCCCGGCACGGATTTGGCCACGTCGCGCGTTTGCTGCAGCTGGTAGGCCAGCTCGATCAGCGCATTGCGGCCCAACTCCGGCGCGGCGCCGGCGTGCGAGGCGCGCCCCTTTACTTCCATGACGGCGGTTGCCGTGCCGCTGGCGCCCATCAGCAGGGCCTCGGTCTTGACCACGGCCTTGGCTGCGGTCGGCTCGAACGACAGCACGACGTCGTGCTGGTCGGCCAGTTTGGCGATGGTCTCGCCGGAGCCGATGGAGCCGACTTCCTCGTCGGGGTTGAAGAGCACGGTCAGCTCGGCATAGTCGTTCCAGCCGGCCGCCTTGAGGATGGCCAGTGCATGCAGGATCACCGCGATGCCGCCTTTGTCGTCGGCGATGCCGGGGCCGTACAGGCGGTTGCCGTCCTGCTTGATGGGCTGCGTTGCCAGTATGTTGGCCGGATAGACCGTATCCATATGCGCGATCAGCATGATGCGGCGCTTGCCCGTGCCGGTCAGCGTGCCTTTGACCATGATGCCCGGGCCCTTGGTGACCGCGATGCGCTCGGTGCGGGCGCCCAGCGCCGCCAGCCGGCCTTCGGTGTAGCTGGCCATCTGCGCCAGGCCCGCCGCGTTGGCGCTGCCCGACTCGATCGACACCATCTCCTTGAGCGACTGGATCACCGCGGGCTCTGCGGTGCGGGCTGCGGCCAGCAATTGGGCGTCGGCGGCGTGGGCGGCGTAGGCGCCGCCGGTGGCAAGGATCAGGGTGGCGATGGCCGCCTGGGTCAGCCGGCGCAGGGAGGGATGCATGGTGTCTCCTGTGGAGGATTGGATCGTTGTGAAGGCAGGCCGGGCGGCCTGCCGGGCGATGCTAGCGCGGGCGCGGGCGGCTGCGCAAGGGCGCTGCCGCCCGCGCCGGAGCGCCTTAGTTGCGCCTTAGTTGCGCCCGATTTCCTGCAGGATGCGCGACATCAGGTAGAGCCGCGGCACGATCGAGTCGATCTCGATGTATTCGTCGCGGGCGTGGTATCCGAATCCCGCCAGGCCGAAGCTCTCCAGCACCGTGGCCTTGCCCGAGCGCACGGCGAAGCCGGCGTCGGTGCCGCCCCCGGTCTGCGGCACCAGCGTCAGCTCGCGGTCGATCTCCTTGTAGATCGCCTGGGCTTTTGCCGCCAGCGCGCGGCTGCGCGCGTCGCTCACGTAGGGTGGACGCCCGGAGATGACTTTGACCGTGGTTTCGGTGTCGGGAACCAGCTTGCTTGCGCTGACCTTGGCTTGCAGCGCGGCCTGCAGCTTGTCCTGCGCATCGGGCCGGGTCAGGCGCACGTCGCCCACGGCGCTGGCCTTTTCGGTGATCTGGTTCAGCGGGCCGTTGGTGTTGGCCTGGGTCCAGATCAGCGCGGCGCCCGGCACGTCCTTGGCCACTTCGCGCGTTTGCAGCATCTGGTACGAGAGTTCATAGAGCGCGTTGCGGCCCAGCTCCGGCGCGGCGCCCGCATGCGCGGCGCGGCCCTTCACATCCAGCGTGGCCGTGGCGACACCAGCCGCGGCCAGCAGCAGCGGCTGGCCTTTCATGACCACCGAGCCCGCGGACGGCTCGCAGGACAGCACCACGTCGTGCTGCTCCGCGAGCTTGGCAATGGTGTCGCCGGAACCCAGCGAGCCCACTTCCTCATCCGGGTTGAACAGCACGGTGATCTGCGCATAGTCCTTCCACCCGGCTGCCTGCAGGATGGCCAGCGTATGCAGGATGACCGCGATGCCGCCCTTGTCGTCGGCGATGCCGGGCCCGTACAGGCGGTTGCCGTCCAGCTTGATCGGCTGGGTGGCCAGCGTGTTGGGGCCGTAGACCGTGTCCATATGCGCGATCAGCATGATGCGGCGCTTGCCGGTGCCGGTGAGCGTGCCCTTGACCATGGTGCCGGGGCCTTGCGTCACGGCGATGCGCTCGGTGGTCGCGCCCAGCGCCTTGAGGCGTGCTTCCGTGAAGCTGGCCATTTGCGCCAGGCCGGCCGCATTGGTGCTGCCGGACTCGATCGACACCATGTCCTTGAGCGACTGGATCAACGCGGGCTCGGCCGCGCGGGCGGCGTCCAGCAATTGCGTGTCCGCGGCGCGTGCGCTGCCGGCTGCCCCGAAGGCCAGCGCGAGCGCTGCTACAGCGGTATGGGTGAGTCGGCGCAGGGATGGCTGCATGAAGTCTCCTGTTGCTTGCTTCGTTATTGTGGTTAGGGCGGTGGTTCGCCGAGCGACGATGCTAGCCCTTGCGGGCGCGCCAAGGTAGGATCAATCCCGCCAATTGGAATGCCGATCCCGCCATGCCTCCCTCTTCTGCCACTACCGCCCTGCCCGAGCCGCCCTCCGCCAGGCGCCCCGTGCCGCTGCACGTGCGTTTGCTGTGGTTGCCCGAGGCCATGCCCGGCATGCTGTTCGGCGCGCTGGATGTACTGCGCGCCGCGGCCGGGGTGGCCCGGCTGCAACGCCCGGATGCGGACCGCGACCTGAGTTGGACCGTGATTGGCCCGTCAGGCCGCGCGCTGGCCCTGCCCGCCCTGGGGCTGGAGCCCGCGCGGCGGCGGCGCGCCACGCAAGACGGCAATGCGCTGGTGGTGGTGCCGGGCGTGCTTGCGCGCAATGCGCCGCACCTGGGCGAGATCCTGGGCGGCGCCGGCCAGGCGCTGCGCTTGCTGGAGCGGCACGCGCAGGCGGGCGGATGGATCGCGGCGGGTGCGAGCGGCATCGCCTTTCCCGCGGAGCTGGGCCTGCTGGATGGCGCGCGCATGGGCGCGCCGTGGACCTTCCAGAGCTGGATGAGCCAGCGCTATCCGCGCTGCGATTTTTCCGCGAGCGAGCCGATGGGCTTGCACCAGCGCGTGTTTGGCTGCGTGGCGCCGGCGCTGCAGACGGAGTTCATGCTGCGCGTGCTGGGGCACCTGCATGACCCGGACCTGGCGCAGACCTGTTCGCGCATGCTGCTGTACCAGGCCGAGCGCCAGCAGCTCACGCCGGAGCTGGTGTCGCAACGCTGGCTCAGCAAGACCGCCGACAGCCCCGTCTACCGTGCCATGCGCTGGCTGCAGGCCAACGTGGATACGCCGTACCGGCTGGCGCTGGTGGCCCAGGCGGCGGCCGTGAGCGAGCGGACCTTGCTGCGGCATTTCCGGCAGGTCAGTGGCATGACGCCGCTGGAATACCTGCACGGGCTGCGCGTGGAGCGTGCCAAGACCCTGCTGGAAGTGACCCTGCATGGCTCGCAGGCGGTGGCCGAAGCCTGCGGCTACAGTGATGCGGCGGCGTTCAGGCGGCTGTTCCAGCGGGCAACGGGGATGTCGATGTCGAGCTACCGGGCGCGCTTTGCGCTGCGCTCGCAGCGGCGCTACTGGCGCGTGGAGGACATGCCGCGCCCGGCGGGCACGGCATGATCCGATCCGGCGATTGAATCTGTGAACCTGCGAACTTTCGAACCTGCAAACCCGCGACGTGCTGTTGGCAGTAGTGGCGCTTAGTTGCTCAGCACGATGCGGTTGACCACGTCCTCGACACCATGCACGTACCAGGCATCGCGCTCCGCCTGGCGTTTGCCGGCCTCGGTGGTGGCGTAGCCTTCGAGCGTGACGACGCGGTCCTTGGTCTGCACGCGGATGCGGTCAGCATCGACGAACTGGTCGGTCTCCAGCACCAGCTTCAGCGCTTCCGTGACTTCGTCGTCGCGGTCGGCTTCGGCCGGGGCCACCACCAGCTCGTTGACCACGCAGCGGCAACCTCGCGACCACCACGCCAGCACACCGGCCAGGCGCATGTGCGACAGGCTGATCACGTGGCCGCGCAGGGTCACCACGCCGTCGACGACTTCGATGGCGATCTCTCCGCTGGACTCGCCAACGGCTTCGCGCACGGGTTCGATCCTCCCCTTGGCATGCGCGCAGATGCGGCAATTGCGAAAATCGATCGCCTGCAGCAACCGTACGCAGATGGCATTGCGCAGTTCGCCGTCGCCAACCGCCGCGCCGCCATCGGCAACGCGCAGGTGATCGATCACGGCGGACACACCGTCGACACGGCGTACCGACGCGGCAACGCGGCTCTTGTCGACAATATCGGGGACTTCGCCTTCGAGAATCAGCGCGCCGTCGCTCAGGCGCAGGTGGATGGTGGGATGGATGGGATGGCTGTGGAAAGGCACGTGGGCGATGGCCGCCCTAGCCTGAGTCAGGACTGCTTCACTGCTATGCATGATGTCTGCCTTATCTTGGAAGGTCTGGATATAGGAGACGCGTTCAGTCCATTGAACGCCCGCGCGGTCCCGCGCCAGGTGCGGCGCGGGACGGCGAATCTTCATTATAGGTAGCCAGGATGGCCACGCCCGACCTATTGGGCTGCTGGCCTGCTGGCCTGTTGAGATATTGACCGGACACCGGGCCTGGCACCCGCCGTGGCCGGATCAGGTTTCCACCTTGGCATCCATGGTGATCTCCGCCTTTAGCAGCTTGGACACCGGGCAGCCGGCTTTGGCCCCTTGCAGGCATTGCTCTACCGCCGCCTTGTCGGCCCCCGGGACGCGCACCGTCACGTCCAGGTGCACGGCGGTGATGGTGAAGCCGGCGCCGTCCTTGTCGAGCGTGACCGTGGCCTTGGTGGCAATGCTCTCGGCGACCATCTTGGCCTCGCCCAGGATCAGGGACAGCGCCATGGAGAAGCATCCCGCATGGGCCGCCCCGATGAGCTCCTCTGGGTTGGTGCCGGGGCCGCCTTCGAAGCGCGCCTTGAAACCGTAGGGCGCATCCTTGAGCACGCCGCTCTCTGCCGAGATGCTGCCCTGGCCGTCCTTGATGCCGCCTTGCCATTTAGCCGATCCGTACTTTTTCATGAGCGTTCTCCATCGTCGAGGGGGGAAAGGCGCGGCATTCGCCGCACCGGTAATGGGACGCTTGCGGCGCGTCCGGAAACGCTTGTGCTGCCATGGTGCGACGCTAGAATGGCCGGCCGGGTTCACGACTTGTGGCGCCCAGGGGTTCCGGACCACAGGACAAAACCGCCAAATCCCCGCCAAATCCAGCAAATAAACCTTCAATTCCTTTTAATTTAAGCGAATTTCAGGGAACTGAATCCCTGATGCGATTGCCTTACATGCGCGCTGCCGCCCGAGCGGATCGCTGCCGCCCCAAGCTGAACCACAATAGGACGCCAAGGGGAAAACGGCCAGCAAGCCCACTAAGGACGGCACTTTCTCGTCAGCCCGGACGCGCCTCATTAATCACAAAAAAGCTGAATCCACACATTTCATCAACAAGAAAGGGAGATCGGATGCCATTGACGTCGAATAAATTGCCTGCCTGGACCTTGTGGCTGCCGCTGGCAGCCTGGGGCATCCTCGGGGCGGGCATGGCCGCGCCCGGTCAGGCGCTGCTGCTGGTGTTGGCCGGCCTGGCGCTCGCGGGCTCGGTATTTGCAGCGGTGCACCATGCCGAGGTGGTCGCGCATAAAGTGGGCGAGCCCTTTGGCACGCTGGTACTGGCGATTGCCGTGACCGTGATCGAAGTGGCGCTGATCGTCTCGGTGATGCTGTCCGCCGGCCCCGAGAAGGCCGGGCTGGCGCGCGATACCGTGTTTGCCGCGGCCATGCTGGTGTGCAACGGCATCGTGGGGATCTGCCTGTTGGTGGGTGGCCTGCGCCATCGCGAGCAGGCTTTCCAGGCGCCGGGCGCCACCGCCGCGCTGGCTGTGCTGGCCGCGCTTGCCGTGCTCACCATGGTGTTGCCCAACTACACCAGCGCAATCCCCGGGCCAATGCTGTCGCAGTCGCAGCTGGCCTTTGCGGGCATTGCCTCGCTGGTGCTCTATGGCAGCTTTGTCTTTGTGCAGACCGTGCGCCATCGGGACTACTTCCTGGTGGAAGGCACCTCCGACGAAAGCGTGCACGCCCCGCCCCCGCCCACGAAGATCGCGCTCGCCAGCGGCGGCATGCTGCTGGTGTGCCTGGTGGCGGTGGTCGGCCTGGCCAAGCTGCTCTCACCCACGGTGGAAGCGGCGGTAGCAAGTGCCGGCGCCCCGCCGGCCGTGGTTGGCATCGTGATTGCCGCGCTGGTGCTGCTGCCCGAGGGGCTGGCCGCACTGCGCGCCGCGCGCGCCGACCGCCTGCAGACCAGCATGAACCTGGCGCTGGGCTCAGCGCTGGCCAGCATCGGGCTGACCATTCCCACCGTGGCCGCGGTATTTATCGCGGTTGGCAAGCCGCTGACGCTGGGCCTGGGCCCGACGGAAACCGTGCTGCTTGCGCTGACCTTGCTGGTCAGCACGCTCACGCTGCACTCGGGCCGCACCACCATGCTGCAAGGCGTGGTGCACCTGGTCATCCTGGCGGCGTACCTGTTCTTGTCGGTCGTGCCTTAAGCCGGGCACAGTCTCGGCGGGGGCGGCTTCTGGCTGATGGCTTCTCCCCGCCGAGCGCACACAATGCGCGCTCGCCATGAGACCAAATCGGTGCTGGTTGCGTGCAGTCCTTTTGCGCAAACTGGCGCCCATGACGCTTATGACGCCCAGGATCCCCACCAAACGCATTGTCATCGTCGGCGCCGGCGTGGCCGGCAGCATCATGGCCCGCGCGCTGGCCATGCAAGCCGGGCTGGAAGTCACCTGCCTGGAGCAGGTTGCACCGGATGACCAGGCAAGTGCCGGGCTGGTGATCGGCCCCAACGCCATCAAGGCCTTGCACATGCGCGACCCGCTGCTGGCCAGCGCCATTGGCGAGGCCGGCCTGCCCTGGGATCACTGGCGTGTGTCGCTGTGCAGCGGCGAGGTGCTGCTGGACCTGCCGCTCACACGCGTGGCGGACCATGGCGGCGTGCGCATCCTGCGCGCCACGCTGTACCGCGTGCTGCGCCAGGCCGCCGGCAACACCGTGCGTTACCGTTGCAAGCTGCTGGCGTGCGGCGCCAGCCCGCAGGATCCGGCACGCAGCTACGTCGTCTGGGAACAGCATGGCCAACAACACCGGCTTGACGACATCGACCTGCTGATCGCGGCCGATGGCCGTGACTCGCCGATCCGAAGCGCGTTTGACAGCCAGCCCCGGATGCACCAGCTTGGTGCCCTGCTGTTCCGCCTCCTGGTGCCGGACGCCGGCGCCGGCCGGATCGACGATTACGAACAATGGTGCAACGGCCCTAACCGCCTGCTGGCCTTCCGCTTGCCGGACGGGCGGATCAATATCGCCGGCAGCCTGCCGCTGGCCCCCGGCGAAAAGACGCAAAAGACGCCTCACGCGGGCATCGGCCCGCAGGCGCTACGCGCCGCCTACACGCCCGCACACGCCAGGCCGGGGCCGCAGGCTGGCTGGCTGATCGATACGCTTTGCGCCAATGTGGATGCCATCTGCTGGTACCGCATGCAGGCGTGCGGCATCCGCTTTGCCGAGCCGCATGCGCAGGTGATGTACCTGGGCGACAGCGCCCACGCCATGGCGCCACCGCTTGGCCAGGGCGTGGCGCAGGCCATCGAGGATGCCTGCAGCGCCGCCGAGTTGATCGCCACTTCGCTGGCCGGGGGCGAGACCAGCCCGCGCGCCTGGCTGGCGACGTTTGAAGCGGCCCGGCTTGAACGCTTGCGCTTTGTGATGTCGGTGGCCCCGCACGCTGCCGGCCTCATGCTGGGCGATGCCACGGAGCAGGACCGGGCGTCGGCGCTGGGCGCGCTGCGCCAGCTCTACTGCCAGGTCGCGTTGCCCTGCCATGGCGGCGGCTCCGTCGCTGGCGCTGGCTTTGGCCATGGCGTTGGCCCTGTCACAGGGACCGGGCTGCCCGCGTAGCGTCGGCGCGTGCACGATCCTTGCTAGTAAGAGCGGATCGTTCTCACTAGCGCCCGAGCGCACGCCGCCATGCTCCACCCGCCCCGCCTTTATCTCTATCTTGACGCCGTGGCCCGCGTTGGGTCGATCCGCAAGGCCGCCGAACAACTCCACGTCGCCTCCACCGCGCTCAACCGGAAGATCCTGGAGGTGGAGCAGGATATCGGCACGGCGTTGTTCGAGCGCCTGCCCCGCGGCGTGCGGCTGACCGCGGCTGGCGAGGTGTTGATCGCCACCGTGCGCCGCAGCCTCGCGGATCTGGATTCGGCCGCCGCGCAGATGGAGCAGCTGCGCGGGCTGGTGCGGGGCACCGTACGCATGGCGACGGTCGAGTCCGTCGCCACCGATTTCCTGCCTGAAGTCATTGGCCGCTACCAGTCCACCCACCGCGGCGTGCAGTTTCGCGTAGCGGTAGGCAACTCCGGCGACCTGCTGGCCGCGCTCAAGGAAGACGAGGCCGACCTGCTGCTGGCGCATGACCCGCCCCCGACAACCTTCCTGCACGAACTGGCGGTGTCCGCGCAGCCCTTCTGCGCAATGATGCGCCCGGACCATCCGCTGGCGAGCCGGCGCACGTTGCGTTTATCCGATTGCCAGCCCTATCCCGTGGCCCTCGGGCCAGAGAGCTTTGGCAGCCGGCGGCTGATCGAGGCGATCTGCGCGCGCAACCGCTTGTCGCTGCGGGTGATGCTGGAAGCCACCACGGTGGAGATGCTGAAGAGCTTTGCGCGCCAGACCGGCGCGATCTGTTTCCAGTTCCAGGCCGGCACGCTGCGCGAGACGCGCCAGGGCACGCTGATTGCCGTGCCCCTGTCCGACCCCGAGCTGTGCGGCGGGCGGCTGGTGCTGGGCGCGCGCAAGGGCCGCAGCCTGCCGCCCGCGGCGGCGGCGTTTGCCGAGCATCTGAAGGCCGCGCTGACCGGCCTGCACCAGCCATTGGCCGAGGCCGCCTGATGCGTGGCCGGGGCTTGCACGGCGAGCCGGCACATGCAACAGCGAGTGCACACAAATTGCGTGCGCCATGAGAAGAAATAAGTGCTGGTTGTATGCAATCGAATTGCCGCAAACTGCATCCATCGCAGTCATGCCAGGCAGCATTACCGGGCCGCTCCGGATACCCACGAAAGCAAGATGAGAATCAACGATCCCGCCATCCTCGCCGAGGTGGAAGCCGCCTTCGACGCCTATGAACGGGCGCTGGTGGGCAACGACGTCGCCGAGCTCGGCCGGCTGTTCTGGGAAAGCCCGCACACGCTGCGCTACGGCGCGGGCGAAAACCTCTACGGCATCGAGGCCATCCGCGCGTTCCGCGCGGCGCGCCCGGCAAACGGCCTCGCCCGCGAGATCACCGAGCGCAGCGTCACCACCTTCGGCGACGATTTCGCCGTCGCGAATATCGCCTTTCGCCGCACCGGCGAGCCGCGCCTGGGCCGCCAGAGCCAGAGCTGGGTGCGGCTGCCCGAAGGCTGGCAGGTGGTGGCCGCGCACGTGAGCTGGCAGCAAGCATGAGCCAGCGGCGCTAGCGTACCGGCGCCATCCCGCGCCAGCCATTTCAGGAGCACGCGCTTTTAGATAGCCGGGGCTTGCCCCCGGAGGGGTGTTGTCGTGCCCAGTGAATGCGACAGAGCCAGCAACGAGAGAAAACGGGTCAACCACGGAGGTCTTTATGCAACACAATTTCAAGCCGGTCGTGAAACTGGCAGTCATGGCAGCAGCCTTGATCTGCGGCAACGCCATGGCGCAATCCAGCGTCACGCTTTACGGGATGGTTGACGCTTATGTCGGCGCCACCAAGGCCGGCGGTGCGGACCGCGCCTACGGCGTCAACAGCGGCGGCATGCAAACCTCGTACTTCGGCATCAAGGGCACCGAGGATCTTGGCACCGGCCTGAAGGCGATCTTCGACCTGAACGGCTTCCTGCGCCCGGACACCGGCAAGCAAGGACGCTTCGACGGCGATGCGCTGTTTACCCGCAACGCCTTTGTCGGCCTGCAGAGCGCAACGCTTGGCACGGTGAAGCTCGGGCGCAACACCACGCCCTACTTCATCTCGACCATCCTGTTCAACCCGTTGGTGGACTCCTACGTGTTCTCGCCGGCGATCTTCCACACCTACTTCTCGGCCAGCAATGGCCGCGTCTATGACCCGGGCATCATCGGCGACTCGGGCTGGAGCAACTCGCTGGTGTACTCCACGCCGAACTTTAGCGGCCTGACCGCCAACGCGATCTACTCCTTCGGCGAGCAGGCAGGCAGCGTCGGCAAGAACAAGTGGGGCGGCAACGTGCTCTACTTCAACGGCAACTTCGGCGCCACCGTAGCGTTCCAGCAGGTCAAGTTCAACAGCACCCCGGGCGATGTGACCGCGCCCACGGCGCTGGCCGGCTTCGACAAGCAGAACGCCGTGCAGGTCGGCGTGAGCTACGACTTCAAGGTGGTCAAGCTGTTCGCACAGGGCCAGTACATCAAGAGCGACGTCAACAACGCCACGGGCGACATCAAGCACACCAACGGCCAGGTTGGCGCTTCGATCCCGGTGGGCAACGGCAGCGTGCTGGTTTCCTATGCGTACGACAAGACCAAGAACAGTGTCGCGGACTTCAAGCGCAACACGGCCGGCCTCGCTTACGACTACAACCTGTCCAAGCGCACCGACGTGTATGCCGCGTACTTCTACGACAAGCTGAGCGACCAGTCGCACGGCGACAGCTTTGGCGTGGGCATGCGTCACCGCTTCTGATTGGAAGCGCCACGCGGGTGGGCCGTGCTTCGGCGCGGCCCGCTTGCGCAATCTGGAAAGGCTCCGTGGCCGCCCGGCCACCTTTTGTGGTCATTGCACCCCCTTGCGCACCTGCCTTGTTTGGCAAACCTCGCCGAACTGCATACACTGGGCGCCATCGGCACGACTATCCCGTTCACGTTTGCCGGACATGAAGCGCGTCCTTCCCGGAACTCCCGGAACTCCCGTCACTCCCGTAGCGTCCGTCGCTGCCTGCGCCGCAAGCGATGAGGGCAAGACCGACCTCGACACCCTGCTGACCGAGGTACGCGCCTGCCGCCTGTGCGAAGCGCACCTCCCGCTTGGTCCCCGCCCGGTGGTACAAGCAGCCGCCAGCGCCCGCATCCTGATTGTCGGCCAGGCGCCAGGCACACGCGTGCATGCCAGCGGCATTCCCTGGGACGATCCCAGCGGTGACCGGCTGCGCGAGTGGATGGGCGTGGATAAGACGGTGTTCTACGATGCCGCGCGCATTGCCATCATCCCGATGGGCCTGTGCTATCCGGGCCGTGGCGCCAGCGGCGACCTGCCGCCGCGCAAGGAATGCGCGCCGTTGTGGATGGATGCGCTGCTGGCACGCCTGCCGGAGATCGAGCTGACCTTGCTGGTCGGGCAGTATGCGCAGCGGCGTTTCCTGGGAGCGGCGGCGCGCGGTGGCGTGACGCCTACCGTGGCGGGCTTTGGCGCGCATGGGCCGCGCTTTATTCCGCTGCCGCACCCATCGCCGCGCAACCAGGGCTGGTTCAAGCACAACGACTGGTTTGCGCGGGACTTGCTGCCGGTGCTGCGCCGGCGCGTGGAGGCCGTTCTATTGGCACCACCCGCTGGCTGACGCGAGCTTGGCCCGGGCCCCGGCGAGTTGCGCCTCGGCCATCCAGAGCTCTTGGTCGATGCCGCGCGAGACTTCGGTAAGCACATCAGCGGTGTCGGCATCGCCAGGCTCGTCGGCTGACTACTCTATTTAATCCCCAAAATGGGGACATAAATCCCTCTATTGAGGATTCACCAAATAATCTCTATAATAAGGACACTTGTCCCTATTTAGAGGATTCACCGTGAGCCTTGCCGACTTTCTCTTCACACCGGGCTTGCAGCGAGTGCTCGGAGCCACACTGCTGCAGCCTGACCGCAGTTTTACGCTACAGGAACTGCTGCATCTGGCAGACAGTGGGCGCGGAAGCGCTCAAAAACAGGTGGACCGCCTAGTCGCCGCCGGCGTACTTCGGGAAGACGCCCGACGAGGCCGGCAACGAAGCATCCGGGCGAATACCGAATTCACCCTCTATCCAGAATTGCTTAGTATCGCGCGCAAATCATTTGCCGTTGTGGAGCCGCTGAAAGAAGCCCTCGCGCCTTTTGCCGACCACATCACCTCAGCGTTCGTGTTTGGCTCCGTGGCCAAGCGCACCGACGGTGGCCAGAGCGATATCGATCTGATTGTTGTCGGCAGCATCCCTCTGCTCGAGCTATCCGAGGCCTTGCACAAGGCCGAACAAGGTCTGCTGCGCCCCGTCAACTTCTCTTTGTACGAGCCTGCTGAATGGGCCGCTCTGTTAGAGTCTGACCCCATCATGGCCCAGATTGCACAAGGCCCTACGCTGAGGGTACTGTGATGCCGCGCGCAGCTGAATACGAAAACCTTATCGAGACGAAAGCCTTTGAGGCGGTCGCCCCAACGCCTGGCGCTATCGCAGGCTTCCTGCGTAATGCAGCGGACTATAGGTCCACACCCTGGCCGACATCTGCAGGTGTTTACTTTGGCCTACGAAGGCTATTTCCAGGTAGTCCAGGCCGTACTGGAGTTCTATGAGGTACGCACCAAAGAATCCGGCCGTAACCTAGCCATCCAGCGTGTGTCCACCTCGCTGGGCGTGGACTCCCAAGAATTTGCCTTCATCACGAAGGCCCACGAGCGTCGCAACGGTACCTCGTACGTTTCACCGTTTCCCCCGGTATCGAAGGCTGAGGCCGCCACCATGCTGAGCATCTTGGCTAAGTACCTTCCCGTTGCGCATACACTGGCCGGTACGCCGTGAGGCCCTAATTTGCGGAGCAGTTTTTCGCTGAGAGACAAAGTGAAAAATCCTTCGCCAACCCCAGTCGCATGGCTGGGTTTTGGCCGTCCTCACACTACAGAGCACGACGACGCAGATCCCGCTTTGTCAGCAAAAAAACTGCGCCACATGGGCGCAGTTTCAGATTGCTGACGAACCCCACATTTTTCGGAGTGTGGGGTTTTTTGTTTGCGACGGTGCTGGCGTCAGGCCAAGTCG
>NZ_JBWKVH010000016.1:0-147160 GCF_059421605.1 Cupriavidus sp. GW821-FHT02F09 | reverse complement strand
GCCCATATTCGTGGACTGCGCACTGGCCGGCGCTACACAGAGCGACGCGCCAACGATGACCAGCAATGCAGAGATCGTTCGCACCGATACCTTGCCTTCATAGAAGTTCATTGTTCTTTTTTCTCGGAAATGTGATCTTCTATTGTAAAGGCAAAGCCCTCACAGGCAATGGCGTTTGCCTGGCGCTGGGCTGCGACCTGGAAGTCGCGGCGATCCTGGACAATAGCGGCCGGGATATCCCCGCGAACCAGGCAGGCAACCCGTCAGCCGCCCTTCAATGCCGCCACGTGCTGGTCCTTCAGCTTGACGTAATTGGCCGCCGTATAGCGAAAGAAGCCAAGCTCCTTCTCCGTCAGCGCCCTTGCCTCTTTCGCCGGGCTGCCGACATAGAGATGCCCGCTCTTGAGCACCTTGCCGGGAGGCACCAGGCTGCCGGCGCCGAGGATCACTTCATCCTCGATCACCGCGCCGTCCATCACGATGGTGCCCATGCCGATCAGGATGCGGCTGCCTACCGTGCAGCCATGCAGCAGCGCCTTGTGGCCGATCGTCACGTCGTCGCCGATGGTGAGCGCAAAGCCATCGGGATTGAACGGCCCGGCATGCGTGATGTGCAGCACGCTGCCGTCCTGCACGCTGGTGCGCGCGCCGATGCGAATGCGGTGCATGTCGCCACGAATGGTCACCAGCGGCCAGACGGAGCTGTCCGCGCCGATCTCTACGTCGCCGATCACGACGGCACTGGGGTCGACGAACGCGCGGTCGCCGAGTTGGGGGGCCTTGCCCTGGAAGCTGCGAATGGTCACGATGAAAGCCTGGATACGGAAAGTCGCCAATCAAGCGCGCGCTGCGGCGCCCGGATGGCGCCGGGTCAGCGTGGAGCGCGCCGGTGCGAGCATTCTAATCCGCCGGCTGGCTGCCCTGCAGCACAGCGCAGCGCAGCGCCGCGTGATTCGCGTGGGCAAGGTGTCAATCAAACAGCCCGAATTGCGCCGAAGCACGCACTCATTGCGCCAAAGCCTCCCCCATTGCCTTCTTGAACAACTCCGGCTTCCCGAAATACCGACCCAGGCGCAGTCTCGAGATCTTGCCGTCCTGCTCGATGGCCAGCGCCGGGTAGCCACGGCCGCCGATCTCCTCGAGTAACGCCTGGGTCTGCTCGAAATGGTCCGGCAGCGTCGCGCTCGCCTGGTCGTAGGCGTTTGCGAACGACGCAGCATCGAGCCCCAGTTCGTCGGCAATCTGGATCAGTTCCTTGCGCTCGGCGATCGGGCGTCCTTCGCGGTAGTACGCAACCTGAAGGCGTTTGAGCATCTTCAGCCCTGCTCCGGCGACGGCTTCGGCGGCCAGCATCGCCGCGGTGGGCGGGCCGGAATCCAGCCTGACATCGTAGTCGAACTGCGTGCCCTGCTGGTACGTCTCGCTGAAAGGCTGCCCGCTGAGCGCGGTGATGCGCTCCTCGTGAGGGCGAACGAAATCGCGCCATTCGGCGGACATGTTCTGCGCCCGCTCTCCCGCCAGCATGCCGCCGCTGTGCGGCACCACCCTCAGGCCGGCTTCGTCGGCTGCCGACACGAGCGGCGCAAGCCCATAGCACCATCCGCAAAACGGGTCGTAGACGTAATGAAGCGTCGCTTGTTTGTTCATGTCTGTGTTCTCCAGATTCTCTGCGGCAGCCGCCCGGTGCGCGTGCTGCATGTTCACGATCAAATGGCCTCGGCCACGCCCGCCTGCAACGCCTTCTCCATGATCGAAGGCGGCTGCGCCCCAGCGATGACGGCGTTGCCGATCCGGATCGTGGGCACGGAGCGGACCCCCTCGCGCAGCGCCTTCGCCTGCGCCGCCACGATCTGCGCTTCGCCGTCGGTGCCAGACAGGTGATTACGCACAGCTTGCGCATCGAAGCCGGCCGATACGGCCAGCGGCACGAGTACATCGATCAGGCCGATGTGCTCGCCGCGGGAGAAGTACGCAGCGAAGATGGCATCGAACAACGCCTCCGCCATGGCTGCGTCGCCGTTCTGTTGGGCGAATGCCATCAGCCGGTGCGCAAGCCGGGTATTGGGCGTGACCGTGATCAGGTCATAGTTGAAATCCAGTCCGGTGCGCCGGCCCATCGTCGTCACCTCTGCGTCCATGGACTGCGAGCGAGCCCAGCTGCCAAATTTCGCGCTACGGTAGGCCTTGCGGTCCGCGCCTTCCACCGGCATGTCCGGGTTGAGTTCGTAGGGCACATAGGAAATCGCGAGGGCGGCCTCGGTCGACATGCGCCCGATGGCGGCCTTCAGGTTGCGATGACCGATCCAGCACCACGGGCAAATGAAGTCATAGGTGATCTGGGTGTCGATGGGTTTCATGACGGCTCCTTGCGTGAGTGATGCAGCCAGCGTAGACGGCGGCCCGCATCAGCGGAATGGCATGCCGGCGCAAACCTGCGTTGCCGGCGGCGCAACGCTGGGTTCGCGCGGCGAGTGCGCCACCCCGTTGCCGCCCACGCAAAACTGCTTTGCCCCCGCCAAGCATTCTCTGCGGACCCGGGCGCTTCTACGATGCAACGCATCCACTCGCACTCTGGAGCCACACATGAACACCAATGACGCATCCTCCGTCGGCCCGCGCAAGGCCCTGGTCATAGGCGGCTCGCTGGGCGGCCTGTTCACGGCCACCGCGCTGCGTGCCGTGGGCTGGCAGGTCGACGTGTTCGAGCGTTCGGCATCGGACCTCGACAGCCGTGGCGGCGGCATTGTCCTGCAGCCGGAGGTGCTGCGGGCGTTCTCGTTCGCCGGCATCGCCGCGCACGGCGCGCTGGGTGTGCGCTCGCACGACCGGCTGTTCCTGGACCAAGGCGGCCACGTGCTCCACCGCCAGCGCATGCCGCAGACACAGACCTCGTGGAACACGCTGTATTCCACCCTGCTCGATCATTTCCCGGCGGCGCACTATCATCGCGGTGCCGCGCTCACCGCTATCGCGCAGGACGAGCACGGCGTTTGCGCCACGTTTGCCGATGGACGCCAGGCGTGCGGCGAGCTGCTGGTCGGTGCCGACGGCGCCGGCTCTACCGTGCGCGGGATCGTGCTGCCCGGCGTCGCCCCCGCCTATGCCGGCTATGTCGTCTGGCGTGGCCTGGTCGACGAGGGCCTTCTGCCCGAATCGGCCAGGCCGCTGCTGCACGAGAACTTCGTGTTCCAGCAAGACCGCGACTCGATGATGCTGCAGTACATGGTGCCCGGCGCCGACGGCGCCACGGCGCCCGGACGGCGCCGCTTCAACTGGCTCTGGTACCTGAAGGCCGAGCCCGGCGCTGCGCTCGATGCCGTGCTCACCGATCGCGACGGAAAACGCCGCGGCCATTCGATCCCGCCGGGCATGTTGTCGGCTGAGCAAGAGCGTTGGTTTCGCCAGACCGCGGCCGCGCGCGCCAACCCCTCGTTCCGCGCGCTGATCGATAACACCGATCAGATCTTCGTCCAGGCCATCCAGGACCTGCAGGTGCCACGCATGGTGTTCGGCCGCGTGCTGCTGACCGGCGATGCCGCCTTCATTCCCCGCCCCCATACCGCCGGCAGCACCGCCAAGGCCGCAGCCAATGCCGTGGCGCTGGCCAAGGCGCTCGACGGCACGGCCGACCCGGACCAGGCGCTGCAGCGCTGGCAGCAGGGTGAACACGCACAAGGCGAGCAGATGACCCAGTGGGGCATTCGCATGGGCAACCGCATCATGGGGATCGCACTGCACTAAGGCACAGGGCTGCGCCGCGAAGAAGTGGCGCAGCCGGCATGCACTCCGCCGATCAGGGTAAGTACTCCCCTTTTTTGCTCTTGGCCGTTCCACGCAGCCGACCTACAATTTATCACACGATCACTAATCTATCGATCAATAGCAGAGGCACCCATGACCATCCGCAAACTCGCACACTTCTCGATCCGCACCACGGACCTCGAGCAATCCTGCGCCTTCTACGAACGCATTCTCGGATTCAGGCGAGGCTATCGCCCGCCCTTCGATTTCCCCGGCGCCTGGCTGTACATGGGCGGGGACGAAGGTGATTTCGGCACAGTCCACATCATCGGTGCCGACCCTGGCAACCCCGGCGGACTGTCCGCCTACCTCGGCGACCGCGCCCCCTCGGCGGCTGGCACCGGCGCCCTCGACCACATTGCGTTCCTGGCCACCGGCGTGGCGCAGATGTGGGCGAAGCTGGCAGCCGAGGGCATCCCGTGGCGCGACCGCACCGTCCCCAGCCTGGGCCTGCACCAGGTGTTCATCGAGGACCCTTCCGGCGTCACCATCGAACTGAACTACCCCGCCGCCGAGGTGGCGGGCCTTGAAATCCCGGGCAACGGCGCGCGCGCGCCCCACCCCGAAGTGGCAGGAGACTGATCATGACGACCCTATCGACACGGCCGAAGGCCATCATCGTGGGCGGCTCGCTGGGCGGACTGTTCGCGGCCAACCTGCTCGCCCGCGCCGGGTGGGAAGTGGAGGTATGCGAGCGCGTTCCCGAAGCCCTTGCCGGACGCGGCGCGGGCATCGTCACGCATCCGGAATTGTTCGAGGCCCTGGCCGCCGCCGGGGTCGAGGTGGACGATTCCATCGGCGTGCAGGTGAAGTCCCGGCTGACGCTGGGCCAGGACGGCAGCGTGCTGTCGCAGCGTGAGCTGCCGCAAACGTTGACGGCATGGGGCAAGATGTACCACGTGCTGCGCTCCGCCTTCACCGGGGGCACCTACCGTACGGGCGCCAATGTGGTGTCGGTGCGCAGCGAGCCCGGCCGCGCCGTGGTGATGCTGGACGACGGCTCGATCCATCACGCCGATCTTGTCATCGCCGCGGACGGTTTCCGCTCCGCGCTGCGCGAGTGCCTGTTGCCCGAGTCCCGGCTCCAGTACGCTGGCTACATCGCCTGGCGCGGCCTGGTGGACGAAACGAGCCTGAGCGAAGCCACGCGCGACATGCTGTTCGAGAAGTTCGCCTTCTGCCTGCCGCCGCGCGAGCAGATCCTCGGCTACCCGGTGGCGGGCCAGGGCAACAGCACCCGGGTTGGCGAGCGCCGCTACAACTTCGTGTGGTACCGCGCCACCAGCGAAGACGTGGACCTGCCCGACCTGCTGACCGACGCCAGCGGCAAGCGCTGGTCCGGCGGCATCCCGCCGGGGCTGATCCGCCCGGACGTGCTTGCCAGCATGGAGGAAGCCGCGCTGGCCAACCTGGCGCCCCAGTTCGGCGAGGTCGTGACCAAGGCCGCGCAGCCGCTGTTCCAGCCCATCTTCGACCTTGAAGTGCCGCGCATGGCCTTCGGCCGCGTGGCGCTGCTCGGCGACGCCGCCTTCGTGGCGCGCCCGCACTGCGGCATGGGTGTGACCAAGGCCGCGGGCGACGCCATCTCGCTGGTCAAGGCCCTGCAAGCGCATGACAGCGTCAGTGCCGCACTGGAAAGCTACAGCGACGAGCGCGTGCAGGTGGGCGCGGCCATCGTCCAGCACGCGCGCCACCTCGGCGCCTATATGCAGGCGCAGCTCAAGAACGAGACCGACCGCCAGATGGCCGAGCGCTATCGCACGCCGGAAGCCGTGATGCGCGAGACGGCGGTATCGACGCGCTTCTGAGCGCGCCGCCGCCCTCCCGCCAGACCAACCGCCCCCAACGGAGACAACCTTGGAACACACCGCCCCCACCTTTGCCGCAGCCGCCCGCGAAAGCGCCGCGCCCGCTGCACCCCCACCGAATCCCCTGCTCGCCAATCCGGCATTCCAGTCCCTGGTGCGCGCGCGGCGCAGGTTCGCGTGGGCCCTGACCGCCATCATGCTGGCGGTGTACTTCGGCTACATCCTCACGCTCGCCTTCCGGCCCGCGCTGCTGGGCCGCCAGCTGACCCTGGGCCAGCCCATGAGCGTGGGCATTCCCGTGGGCTTCGGCATGTTCGCGCTGACCTTCCTGCTGGTTGCGGTGTACGTGCATCGCACCAACACCGTGTACGACCAGCGGATCAGCGAAATCAAGCAAGGGGCAGCAGAATGAAGCAAGCCAACCTCTGCGCCATCGGCGCTGCCCTGTTACTCACCGCGTTGCCAGCCTTTGCGGCGTCGAGCTCGGTGGGCCAGGGCATGAACGTCATCGCCATCGCCATGTTCCTGATGTTCGTCGCCGCCACGCTCGTGGTCACGCGCTGGGCGGCCAGGAGCAACCACAGCGTGGCCGACCACTATGCAGCCGGCGGCAAGATCACCGCCCTGCAGAACGGCTGGGCCATTGCCGGCGACTACATGTCGGCGGCCTCCCTGCTGGGCATCTCCGCGCTGGTCTTCACCAGCGGCTACGACGGCCTGATCTACTCCATCGGCTTTCTCGCCAGCTGGCCGATCATCCTGTTCCTGATCGCCGAGCCACTGCGCAACCTGGGCCGCTTCACGCTAGCGGACGTGGTCTCATACCGCCTGCAGCAGCGCCCCATCCGCGCGTTCTCCGCGTCCAGTTCCATCGTCATCGTGCTGCTGTACCTGGTGTCGCAGATGGTGGGGGCCGGCAAGCTGGTGGAGCTGCTGTTCGGCTTCAGCTACACGGCGGCGGTGGTGCTGGTCGGCGTGCTGATGGTGGTCTATGTGTTCTTCGGCGGCATGCTGGCCACCACCTGGATCCAGATCATCAAGGCAGTGCTGCTGCTGGCCGGCGCCGCCTTCATGGCATTCATGGTCATGAGCCGCTTCGGCTTCAGCCTGAATGCGCTGTTCGGGCAGGCCATCGAGGCCCACGGCAAGCATGCGGCCATCATGCGCCCGGGCGGTCTGGTCTCCGATCCCGTCTCGGCGGTATCGCTCGGCCTGGCACTGATCTTCGGCACCGCCGGCCTGCCGCATATCCTGATGCGCTTCTTCACCGTCGGCGACGTCAAGGCGGCACGCAAGAGCATCCTGTACGCCACCGGCATCGTCGGCATCGGCTACGCGCTGATCATCATCATCGGCTTCGGCACCATCGCGCTGGTGGCCAGCGATCCGGCCTACCACACGCCCGCTGGCGCGGTGATCGGCGGCGTCAACATGGTGGCCGTGCACCTGGCCCATGCCGTCGGCGGCAACCTCTTCCTCGGCTTCATCTGCGCGGTAGCGTTCTCGACCATCCTGGCCGTGGTGGCGGGGCTGACGCTGGCGGGTTCCTCCGCCATCTCGCACGACCTCTATGCCAAGGTTCTGCGCCAGGGCAACGCCACCGACAAGGAGGAGATGCGCGTCTCCCGGATGACCACGCTGGTGCTGGGCGTACTGTCCATCCTGCTTGGCATCCTGTTCGAGAAGCAAACCATTGCCTTTATCGTCAGCCTGACCTTTTCGATCGCCGCCAGCTCGAATTTCCCGGTGCTGCTGCTGTCGATCTACTGGCGCGGACTGACCACGCGGGGCGCTGTGGTGGGCGGCTCTCTCGGCTTGCTAACCGCGGTGGTGCTGACGGTGCTGAGCCCGACCGTATGGGTGCAGGTGCTTGGCCATGCGAGCGCCATCTACCCCTACGAGTATCCGGCGCTGTTCTCCATGCTGGTGGCCTTTGCCGGCATTTACGTGTTCTCGGTCACCGACCGGTCCGCGCGCGGTGCGCGCGAACGCGGCGCCTTCAACAATCAGCTGGTCGATTGCGAGCTTGGGCTGATCAAGCCGCAGTAGGTCCCGTGTCCTGTGCTGCCGGCCCCACTGCCGGCAGCACGCCCGCGCCTCACAATTTATCACCCGATTGGTACAATGCCGCAAACGCTCCGCACGGGACGTGCCTGTCACAGGTGAACGAATGAAACGAGACACAACGCCGACGCAGACCCCTGCCCCGGCCAAGACCGCAAAACGGCTGCTCCCCGAAGAGCGGGAGCAGCAGATCGTGCAGAAGGCCATCGAGCACTTCACGCGCAACGGATTCTCCGGCAGCACGCGCGATCTCGCCAAGCAGATTGGCGTCACCCAGCCCTTGCTGTACCGCTACTTCTCCAGCAAGGAGGCGCTGATCGACCGGGTCTACAGCGAAGTGTTCCAATGGCGGCCCGACTGGGAACGCCAGATCGCCGATCGCGCTACGCCGCTGACCGAACGGCTGTATGCGTTCTACCTCGACTATGCGTCCGTGATCCTGCGCGAGGAATGGATCCGGGTCTTCATCTTTGCCGGCCTCACGCGCGAAGGCATCAACAACAAGTACCTCAACAAGCTGCGCAGCAAGGTCTTCCTGCCCGTGCTGGCCGAAGTGCGCGCCGCGTACGGCATCCCGGAGCCGCGCAATGCGGCCGAGCTGGAGGCCGAGGTCGAGATGATCTGGGGCCTGCACGCGGCCATCTTCTATCTCGGCGTGCGCAAATGGGTCTATGGCCTCAAGGTGCCCGCGGACATCAACGCCGTGATCCGCCGCAAGGTAGACATGTTTCTCCACGGCGCGCCTGCCGTCATGCGTTCCCTGCGTGCGCCCGACAAGCCCGGCAACTGATCCCCCGCAGGGATAGACGACACCATTACCGCTGGAGTCTTACCTATGGACAAGCTGCTGGCATTGAAGCTGTTCGTCGAGACCGTCGACGCCAAGGGGTTCTCGTCCGCCGCGCGGCGGGTCAACCTGGCCACGTCATCGGTGACCCGCATGATGGACAGCCTGGAGGAGGAGCTGGGCACCGTGCTGCTGAACCGGTCGACACGGCAGGTAACGGTGTCCGAGGCCGGCGCGGCCTACTACCAGCGGGCGCGCAAGATCCTCGACGCGGTGGCGGAAGCCGATGCGCTGATCGCCGACCGTGGCGATACGCCGGTGGGCCAGCTTCGCGTGTCGCTGCCGGTGGCGTTCGGGCGCCGCTGCATCGCGCCGTTCCTCGGCAGCCTGATCGCGCAGTATCCAAAGCTGGAACTGGAAGTCACGCTGACCGACGAGATTGTCGACCTGCTTGGCGAACGCATCGATCTATCCATCCGCCTGGGCAGCGCCGCGTCGCTCGATGAAGTGGTGGCGCGTCAGATCGGCACGTTCCGGCGCAGGGTGGTGGCAAGTCCTGGCTATCTGCAGCAGCGCGGCATCCCCACCGCGCCGGCGGAGCTCGCCGGGCACGCGTGCCTGCGCTTCACGTACGGCGCGGGCCAGCAGATGTGGACCTTGCTGCGCGGCACCGAGGAAGTCCAGGTGCCCGTTCCGGGCACCTTCAAGAGCAACAACGCCGAAGTGCTACGCGAACTGGCGCTGGCCGACGGCGGCATCGCGCTGCTGCCCGACTGGCTGGTCGACGACGATATCCAGAGCGGGCGGCTGACCGCACTCCTGGAAGACTGGACCGTCAACCCCAACCGCGCCAGTTCGGCCATCACCGCGCTCTACCTGCCCAACCAGCGCGGCTCGCGGCGCATCGCCGCCTTCCTCGACTTTCTCTCGCGGATTCCCGGGCCGACCGGCCGGAACGAAGCGGGCGCCTGACGCGCCCTTCCGCTTTCCCTTGCCGCTTTCTCCTTTCCCCTTGCCGCCAGCGCAACGCAACGTTGCGCGGTGGCCCGATTCTCCGACGACGGGTTAGCACCTAACCTTCAGGTCATCTCTTTTCGAGACAGCCAGCGCGGCGCAAAGGCAAGCCTGCTGCCGCCGACCGACCCATCGCACCTGACGGAGAACCATCGTGACCCACCATCTCTTCACCCCCGTTCGCCTCGGCAACCATACCCTGGCGCATCGCGTTGCCATGGCGCCGCTGACGCGCTCGCGTGCCGGCCAGCCCGGCAACGTGCCCACCGGCATGAATGTCGAGTACTACCGGCAGCGTGCCGGCGCGGCGCTGATCGTCACCGAAGCCACGCAGATCTCGCAGCAGGGGCAGGGCTACGCCTGGACACCGGGCATCCATAGCGAGGCGCAAATCCAGGGATGGCAGGCGGTCAGCGACGCCGTGCATGGGCAAGGCGGCATCATCTTCATGCAACTGTGGCACGTCGGCCGCGTCTCGCACCCGGTATTCCAGCCCGGCGGCGCGCTGCCAGTGGCGCCCAGCGCCCTGCCCGTCCCCGGCAAGACCTTCATTATCGACGCGCAGGGCAACGGCGCCTGGGGCGACGTGCCTGTGCCACAGGCGCTGACCCTGGACGGCATCCACGATATCGTGTCCGACTACCGGCACGCCGCGCGCAACGCCATGGCTGCCGGCATGGACGGCGTGGAGATCCACGCCGGCAACGGCTACCTGCTCGACCAGTTCATCAACTCCAACAGCAACCAGCGCGACGACGCCTACGGTGGCAGCATCGAGAACAGGGCACGGCTGCTGCTGGAGGTGGTGGACGCGATCGCGGCGGAGGTGGGGCCCGCGCGCGTTGCCGTGCGGCTGACGCCCATGGGGCGCTTCATGGGCATGGGAGATGCATCGCCTGAAGAGACCTTCGGCTATATCGTGCGCCAGCTCGACACCCGGGGCCTGGCCTACCTGCACTTGGTGGAGCCGGCCATGGTCGGCACCGTCAAGGAGGAGCACGCCGATCCCCGCTGGGACGCGATCATCCGGCAACTGCGCGCGGCCTACCGCGGCGTGCTGATGCTGGCGGGCGGCTACGGCCGCGACAGCGCCGAACACGCGCTCGCCAGCGGCCGCGCCGACATCATCGCCTTCGGCCGCCCGTTCATCGCCAATCCCGATCTGCCCGCCCGGCTGCGCGGCGGCCTGCCCCTGAACGCGCCAGATGCCACGTCATTCTTCGGCGGCGGTGCCGGAGGCTACACCGATTACCCGGCCGCGGCGTGAATGCGGGTAGCCGGCAGGCGATCGGCGTGCTCGGCCGGGTCGAGCACCGCCCGCCGCGCCATCGCGCTAGCCCCCCCTCTCATACTTTGGTTTGGGCGTCACAGACCACTCGTCTGATTGTTGCCGGTCGACACGGCTCCTACCATGCGAGTTGAGCCGCGCCTTCCCGCCGCTGCCAGAGGTCCCGATGCATGGAATGCGCACCGCGGGCCTCTATCGACACAAGGATTCCCGCAATGAACCGGCATCGACTCCCGGCAGGCCAGGCATGAAACGCCGGCCCATCCTTCTCGCTGCGGCAGGGGCAGCGGCTGTTGCCCTGCTGGCTGCCGCCGGCATCATGTGGGAGCCGGCCATCGCGCCGATCGCCGCGCCCGCGCCGGCTTCCTTCGAGCGGGCGCTGACACTGGAGGGCGCCCGCGTGGTCGCGCTCGGCGACTGCGCGGTATGCCATACGGCCAAGGGCGGCCAGCCCTTCGCCGGCGGCCTGCCGCTGGTCACGCCGTTCGGCACCATCTACTCGACCAACATCACGCCCGATGCGCAAACCGGCATCGGCAACTGGTCGTTGGACGCCTTCATGCGTGCCATGCGGCGCGGCATCGCGCGCGACGGCCACCAGCTCTATCCGGCGTTTCCGTACATCCACTTCACCAGGATGTCGGACCGCGAGATCGAGGCGGCCTATGCCTACCTGATGCGGCGCGAGCCCGTAACTGCCAGGCCGCCCGCCAATGCACTGATCTTCCCGCTCAACTTCCGGCCCCTGGTCGCCTTCTGGAACGTGCTGTTCCTTCGACCCGGTGAAGCACAACACGATCCAGCGCAGGATGAAGCCTGGAACCGCGGCCGCCTGCTGGTGGACGGACTTGGCCACTGCGCCGCCTGCCACTCTCCGCTCAATGCGATCGGCGGGGAAAAACCGGGCCGCGCCTTCGCTGGCGGCGTGGTGGACAACTGGGAAGCGCCACCGCTGAATCGCCTGGCGGGCGGGCCCGTGCCCTGGACCAAGGCGCAGCTAAGCACATACCTGCGCACCGGCATCTCCGCGGCGCATGGCGCGGCAGCCGGGCCGATGCTGCCAGTCACGCTCGAACTGGCCACCGTGCCAGAGGCGGACGTCGATGCCATTGCGAGCTATCTGATGTCGCTGCGCAAGCCAGCATCCGCGCCCGCCGTGGTGCCGGTGTCGGCGGCCGTGACCGACCAGTCCGCCATCGCGCGCGGCGCGGCGCTCTTCACCGGAGCGTGCGCCGCCTGCCATGGTCCCGGCTCGCCAATGCAAAGCGTGGGGGCCCGGCCCAGCCTCGCCACCAGTTCCGCGGTCAACGCGAGCACGCCGCGCAACGCCATCCAGATGATGCTGCAAGGCGTGGCGTGGAACGGCGAGGACGCGATGCACTACATGCCAGCGTTCGCGCAAGCCTTCGACGACCAGCAACTTGCCGACCTGGCGGCCTACCTGCGCGCCACCTACACCCGGCAGCCGCCGTGGACCGGCGTGCAGGACACCATCGCCAACCTCAGGAAAGGGGACGAATCGAGATGATCAAGCTCACCGTCAACGGCGCCAGCCACGCGCTGGACATCGATCCGTCCACGCCGCTGCTCTATGCCCTGCGCGACGAGCTGCACCTACACGGCGCCAAGTTCGGCTGCGGCCTGGGCCAGTGCGGCGCCTGCACCGTCATCGTCGGCGACCGCGCGGTGTTTTCGTGCCTGATGCCGGTGGCATCGATCGGCGCCCGGCCGGTGCGCACCATCGAGAGCCTGGGCACCGCCGACAGGCCGGGGCCCTTGCAGAAGGCGTTCATCGACCACCAAGCGGCGCAATGCGGCTACTGCATCGCTGGCATGATCATGCGCGCGCAGGCCCTGCTGGAGGTCAACGCGCATCCCACCGAGGCCGAGCTGCGCGCGCACATGGAACCCAACCTGTGCCGGTGCGGCACCCATATGCGCATCCTGGCGGCCATCCGCGCCGTGGCCGGCACGCCTGGCGCCATGCGCCCGGGCGGGGTCAAGGCCGAGAGCAGCAATGAGGGGGCGCGATGAGCGGCCATGACGACCACATCGACCTGGGTCGCCGCACCTTCCTGGTCTCGGGTTCGCTGGTGGTGGGCTTCACGCTGCTGCCGGGACGCGAGGCCATGGCGCAGACCGTGCTGGCCGACGAGGGCGCGGCCGTGCAGATCGCGCGGCAATACCAGGCGCTGGCGGGCAGCCTGAAGACCAACCCCTATCTCGACGCCTGGATCAGGATCGCCCCCGACAACCAGGTCACGGTGTACACCGGCAAGGTCGAGCTGGGCACTGGTGTGCGCACCGCGCTGCTGCAGGTGGCAGCGGAAGAACTGCAGATGGCGCCCGCGCTGATCACCTTCCTGAGCGCCGATACCGGCCGTTCGCCGGACGAAGGGCTGACCGCCGGCAGCCACACCATGGCCGACAGCGGCAGCGCCCTGCTCAACGCGGCGGCCCAGGTGCGCGGGCTGCTGACCGACGCCGCCGCGCGGCAGCTGCGTGTCAATGCGGCGTCGCTGTCGGTCGGCAATGCGCGCATCACGGCCCCCGACGGGCGCTCACTGTCGTTCGGCGAACTGCTGCCTACGGTGAACCTGCACCGCGCGGCAACGCCCGCCTCGCCGCTGCGCGACCCCAAGTCGTTCTCCGTGATCGGCACGCCGATGCCTCGGCTGGACATTCCCGGCAAGGTCACCGGCAAGCCGAGCTATGTCCAGGACCTGGCCATGCCGGGCATGGTGCATGCGCGCGTGGTGCTGCCGCCTGCCTATGACGCTGCCCTGTTGTCGGTCGACGAGACCGCGGTCAAGTCCATGCCCGGCGTGATCGCCGTCGTGCGCGACGGCAACCTGCTCGGCGTGGTGGCCACGGGAGAATGGCAGGCGGTACTGGCTCAGCGCGCGCTCGGCGCGGCATGCCGCTGGAGCAAGGGGCGCGCGCTGCCCCGCCCCGCCGACGTGATCGCGCAGCTCAAGCAGCTCGCCACGCAGCACATCGAGATCGCCAACACGCGGAGCGCTGTGCCGGCAGGCACCAGGACGCTGGCCGCCAGCTATTCCAAGCACTACCTGATGCACGGATCGATTGGCCCCTCGTGCGCCGTCGCGCAGATGCAGGACGGCGTACTGACCGTATGGACCCACTCCCAGGGCGTCTACCCGCTGCGCGACGGCCTGGCCGAGATGCTGTCGATGCCCAAGGACAAGCTGCGCTGCATCCACGTGGAAGGCTCGGGATGCTACGGGCACAACGGCGCCGACGACGCCGCCGCGCATGCCGCCTATCTGGCCCGCGCCCTGCCGGGAAAGCCGGTGCGCGTGCAATGGATGCGTGACCAGGAGAACCTGTGGGACCACTTCACGCCGGCCATGGTCACCGAGGTCCAGGCCTCGCTCGACGCCGGTGGCCATATCGTCGACTGGGACTACGCGCTGTGGAGCAGCTCGCATAACGAGCGCGTGGTCAACGCGGGCCGGCTGCTGCCCGCCACCCAGCTGGCCAGGCCCTTCGTCCCCGCGCCCTCGGTCCCGATGCTGCAGCCCGAAGGCGGCGGCGACCGCAACGCGATTCCGCTCTACAAGCTCCCGGCCTCGCACATCGTCAACCACTTCTCGCCGACCATGCCGCTGCGCACCTCGGCGATGCGCTCGCTGGGCGCGCACATGAACGTCTTCTCGATCGAGAGCTTCATGGACGAACTGGCCGCCGCGGCCAGCACCGACCCCGTGGCGTTCCGGCTGCGGCATCTGGAAGACCCGCGCGCGCGTGACGTGATCCAGCTTGCCGCCGCCAGGTTCGGCTGGCCCCGGCGCGGCCGCAAGCCCGGCCACGGCGTCGGCTTCGCGTTCGCCAGGTACAAGAACCTGATGGGCTATATGGCGATCGCGCTGGAGATCTCGGTGGTGCGCGACACGGGACTGGTGCGCCTGGAGCATGCGGAGGTGGCCGTCGATTGCGGGCAGATCGTCAATCCGGATGGCGTGCGCAACCAGATCGAGGGCGGCGTCCTGCAGGCCGCGAGCTGGACGCTGTACGAGCAGTTGCGCTTTGACACCGGCGGCGTCGGCAGCTTCGATTGGAGCGCCTATCCGATCATGCGCTTCTCCGCCGTGCCCACCACCGTCAACGTGCACCTGATCGACCGCCCCGGCGCGCCGTTCCTCGGCGTGGCCGAAGCCGCGATGGGACCCACCGCGGGCGCCATCGGCAACGCCCTGTTCGATGCCACCGGCAAGCGCCTGCGCGACATGCCGCTGGGCGGCGAGCGGCTGCGCAGGGAAATCGCGCCGTAGCGCGCTGCGTGCCATGACCCCGGGCGCTGACCGGCGCCCGGCCCCTGAACCTCAACGCCATGACCATCATGCCCACCATGCCCACGTCCAGACCTCACCGCGCCATCGTGATCGGCGGCTCGCTCGGCGGGCTCTTTACCGCCATCTGCCTGCGCGCCATCGGCTGGGATGTCGATGTCTTCGAGCGCTCGCCGCAGCAGCTCGACAGCCGCGGCGGCGGGCTCGTGCTGCAGCCCGGCGTGCTCGACGCGCTGGCCTTCGCCGGAGTCGCGCACCCGCCAGAGTTCGGCGTGCCGTCGAAGGACCGCATCTTCCTGGACCGCGAGGGTGTGGTTCGCCGCATCGACATGCCGCAGACGCAAATCGCCTGGAACGGACTCTATGCGCTGATGAAAGGCGCGCTTGATCCGCGCATGATCCATGCGGGCGAGGAACTGGTCACGCTGGACCGCGAGGCCGATCGTGTGACGGCCCGCTTTGCCTCGGGCCGCACCGAGCACGCGGATCTGCTGGTCGGCGCCGACGGACCGCTGTCCACGGTGCGGCAGCAACTGCTGCCCGGCGATGCGCCCGCCTATGCCGGCTATGTCGCCTGGCGCGGCGTGCTGCCCGAGGCAGCGCTGGGCGAGCAGGCCAGGTCGCTGCTGGTCGATGCCTTCGCCTTCCAGGACGAGCCGGGACACCAGATGCTGACCTACCTCATCCCCGGCGAGGACGGATCGGCCCGGCGCAACGAACGGCGCCTGAACTGGGTCTGGTACCGCGCGCTGCCCGCGGGAGAACCGCTAGCGGCCGTGCTGCTGGACCGCCATGGCCACCAGCACACGCATTCGCTGCCCCCGGGCGCGGTCAAGGATGCCGATGCCCAGGCGCTGCGGCTTGCTGCGGCGGACAGCCTCGCGCCCGTGTTCGCGGCACTGGTCGCATCGACCCCCGATCCCTTCCTGCAGCTGATCCAGGATTACGCAGCACCGCGCATGCGCTTTGGCCGCGCGGTGCTGCTAGGCGATGCCGCCTTCGTGGCGCGCCCACATACCGGCGCGGGAGCGGGCAAGGCGGCAGCCAATGCCGTGGCCCTGGCGCGCGCACTGCAGGCCGGCGGGGAGCGTATCGACGACGCACTCGTGGTGTGGGATCGAAGCCAGTGGGCCGAGGACAAACGCCTGGCCCAGTGGGGCATCTCGCTCGGCCGGCGCATCATGGGCGTGATGCAGCCTGACTGACCGGCACGGCAGCGCGGCTCAGCGTGCCGGGACCAGTGCGATCGATTCATGCACGGTAGATGGCCCGCTCCTTGACGCTAAGGCTGCGCAAGATCTCTCGCTTGCCATCGACGCCATGCGGTCCATCGGCGCGCGCTTGCGCAGGTAGTAGATGCCGTCTCGGAGGGTGAGGTACATGCTCGCTCCCGGTCAGTCTGTGTCAGGTACACACGCGGGAGCAGCAGTGAAAGGGGGAGCAGTGAAACGGGGAGCACAAAAAACAAAACCCCGGAAGACCGCAATCTTCCGGGGTTCCGCCGCCAATACGATGTAGTGGCGGAGACGGAGGGATTCGAACCCTCGATCCAGGTTTTGGCCCGGATGCTCCCTTAGCAGGGGAGTGCCTTCGACCTCTCGGCCACGTCTCCCAAATCTGCCGTTGTGTGAGGGAGGCCACACAACGAAGCGCGTATTCTATCGGTCAGATTTCAATTGGTCAACGGTGATTCGATGACTAATTGAAAAAACTTGCACAGCCCGTTAGAAGCGCAGGCCGCGCGCGGCCTGCCTTGCATGGATCACGCCTGATCCAGCTCGAACACCTTATGCAGCGCGCGCACGGCGAGCTCCATGTACTTCTCGTCGATCAGCACCGAGATCTTGATTTCCGAGGTGGAGATCATCTGGATGTTGATGCCTTCTTCGGACAGCGTGCGGAACATCTTGCTGGCGATGCCGACGTGCGAGCGCATGCCCACGCCGACTACCGAGACCTTCGACACCTTCGGGTCGCCCGATACGCTGGCGGCGCCGATATGTGCCTTCACGCCATCGTTGAGGATGGCAAGCGCGCGCTGGTATTCGCCGCGCGGCACGGTGAAGGTGAAGTCGGTCTTGCCGTCGACGGACTGGTTCTGGATGATCATGTCGACGTCGATGTTGGCGTCGGCTACCGGGCCCAGGATCTGGTATGCGATGCCGGGCTTGTCGGGCACGCCCAGGACGGTGATCTTCGCCTCGTCACGGGCAAAGGCGATGCCGGAGATGACGGCTGCTTCCATTTCAGAATTTTCCTCAAAAGTGATCAGCGTGCCCGAGTGCATTTCTTGCTCGAGGGGCATCAGGGGGTCGGTGAGCGACGACAGCACGCGGGTCTTCACGCGGTACTTGCCGGCGAATTCCACCGAACGGATCTGCAGCACCTTGGAGCCCAGGCTGGCCATTTCCAGCATTTCCTCGAAGGTGATCTGGTCCAGGCGGCGAGCGTCTTCGACCACGCGCGGATCGGTGGTGTAGACCCCGTCCACGTCGGTGTAGATCAGGCATTCCTCAGCCTCGATGGCGGCGGCGATCGCCACGGCCGAGGTATCGGAACCACCGCGGCCAAGCGTGGTGATGTTGCCGTTGTCGTCGATGCCCTGGAAGCCCGTGACCACCACCACGCGCCCGGCGTCGAGATCGGCCAGGATGCGCTCGTCATCGATGGACTCGATGCGGGCCTTGGTATGGGACGAGTCGGTCTTCACCGGCACTTGCCAGCCGGTGTAGCTGATCGCGTCGACGCCCTCGCTTTGCAGCGCAATCGCGAGCAACGCGGAACTGGCTTGCTCGCCGGTGGCGGCCAGCATATCCAGCTCGCGCGGGCTCGGCTGCGCCGAAATTTCCTTGGCGAGGCCAAGCAAGCGATTGGTCTCGCCTGACATGGCCGAAGGCACCACGACTACGCGGTGACCTGCACGATGCCATTTGGCAACGCGCTTGGCGACATTCTTGATGCGTTCCGGAGAACCCATCGAAGTGCCACCGTATTTGTGAACGATGAGAGCCATCTGTTTGTCGACACCAGCGATTGTGCAAACCCTTGAAAATACACGAAGGGGAGCCCCAAGGCAAGGTGTGGGCGGCTCGGACGACGGCCACGGCAAGTGGCGCGCGAGGAATATTGCGGGCGGAAAGCAGCCTGCCGAGGCTTATCCGATGGCTGCGCCCTGTCCGGGCGATGCAACCGGCTCGACCCACTCGACCCATTCGACACGCCAGCGCGGCGCGGCCGGTGCATCCGGCCAGCGCCGGTGCATGCCCAGGCCAGCCGCGAACACGAGCTGATCGCCCGACCACAACAGCGGCAGCCGCGCGCGCCGCGCCATCGGCACGCCAGCCTCCTGGTAAGCCTGCTTGAGCGCGCGCGCGGGCCCGCCCGGACGCAGCACGATGCGCTCGCCGCCTTGGCGCGCGGCGAGGCGCAGGGGCCGGCGCAGCGCTGCTTCCGGCAGGCCGAAGGTATCGTCGCGCGTAAAGCGCAGCTCACCCTGCCACGCAGGCACGGCCAGGCCTGCCTCGCCCTGCCAGTGCAGCGCCAGGTCTTCAGACTCGATGGCTGGCCCCGCGCGGCGGGCCAGCACACGGCCCCTGAAGCGATGCAACATCAGGGTCTCGTGCTGGATGGCAGGCTCGCCGCCTTCATGCTCGATCAGTTGCGCGCGCATGGCGGACAGCCGCGCGGTGGACGGGGCCTGCGTACCAAGCTCGCGCAGCCACAACCGCAGCACAGCGTCGGCCTCGGCCGGCGGCAGCGCGCGCAGCCCGGCAAGATCGAGTTCAGCCAGCGTGCTGGCATCGCGCGGCGTGCGCACCAGCCCCGCCATCCATTGCGTAGCCAGCGCGTCGAGCAATTCGCTGGCCTGCGCCAGGTGTGCGGCGGCTTGCGCCACATTGGCGCGCAACGCGGGAAACGCCGCGGCCAGCGCGGGCATATGCTGCCTCAGCGCGTTGCGGGCGAATCGGGAATCGTCATTGGAAGGGTCGTCGATCCAGGGGAGCGCATTCACGGCGCAGTACGCATCGATGTCGTCGCGGCCGACCTCGAGCCACGGGCGCAGCAAGACGATCTGCTGCCTTGCCCCGAGCCGGCGCAGGCGCGGCATGCCGCCAAGCCCGGCCAGCCCGGCGCCACGGAACAGGCGCAGCAGCACCGTCTCGACCTGGTCGTCCAGGTGATGGGCAAACAGCAGCAACTCCGCCCCGGCCTCGTCACACATGGCTTCGAGCGCAGCGTAGCGCGCGCGGCGCGCCGCCGCCTCCAGCCCTTCGCCCTGCCCCTGGCTGACCGAGACACGCTGGCTGTAGAACGGCAGTTGCCAGTCGGCGCACAGCGTCGCGCAGAACACGTCCCACTGGTCCGCCTCGGCCTGCAGGCCATGATGCACATGCAGCGCCACCACGCGCAGCGGCAGCGACGACGCCACCACCGCTGCACGCAGCGCGTGCAGCAGCGCGACCGAATCGCGTCCGCCGGAGAGTGCCACCGCTACCGTGCCTGCCCGTGCGCCGTCGCCAGAAACAACAAAGGCCGCACCGGCCTGAAGCGCCTGTGCGACCTTGTCGGTCAAGCCGGCGGACGGGTCAGCCCGGTGCGCCGGTTTCCTTGAACTTGCCATAGGCCAGCAGACGCTCGTTGCGACGCGCTTGCAGCTCCTTCACGCTCATGCCCTGGAACTGGCGCAGCGAATCCGCCAGCGAACGCTTGAGCATGGCGGCCATGCCCTTGACGTCGCGGTGCGCGCCGCCCAGCGGCTCGCTGACGATCTTGTCGATCAGGCTGAGCGCCTTGAGGCGGTGCGCGGTCAGGCCGAGGGCTTCGGCAGCTTCCGGCGCCTTCTCGGCGGTCTTCCACAGGATGGAAGCGCAGCCTTCCGGCGAGATCACGGCGTAGGTGGCAAATTGCAGCATCTGCACCACATCACCCACGGCAATCGCCAGCGCGCCGCCGGAGCCGCCTTCGCCGATGATGGTGGCGATCAGCGGCACCTTGAGGCCGGCCATCACGTAGAGATTGTGACCGATGGCTTCGGACTGGCCGCGCTCTTCCGCGTCGATGCCGGGGAATGCACCCGGCGTGTCAACGAAGGTGAAGATCGGCAGGCCGAACTTGTCGGCCAACTCCATCAGGCGCTTGGCCTTGCGGTAGCCCTCGGGCTTGGGCATGCCAAAGTTGCGCATCGCGCGCTCTTTGGTGTCGCGTCCCTTCTGGTGACCGATCACCATGCACGCCTGCCCGTTGAAGCGGGCCAGGCCGCCCACGATCGACAGATCGTCGGCAAAGCTGCGGTCGCCGTGCAGTTCGTGGAAGTCGGTGAAGATCTCCCGCACATAGTCCAGCGTGTACGGACGTTGCGGATGCCGGGCGATCTGTGCCACCTGCCATGGGGTCAGGTTGGCGTAGATGTCCTTGGTAAGCTGCTGGCTCTTGCCGGCCAGCCGCGAAATCTCTTCGGAGATATCGACAGCCGAATCGTCCTGCACAAATCGCAGTTCTTCGATCTTTGCCTCGAGTTCGGCAATCGGCTGCTCAAAATCTAGGAAGGTGGTTTTCATGAGACTCGCGTACCTGTCTGTGAAGGAGCGCATTCTACCGGAATTCGCCCACTAAACCGCAAGTCTGCGGATGCAGTCTCGCGCACTTCCGTGCAAATTTTGCTGCCTTCCAGCCTAATACGTCACAGGCAGGGGATCAAGACTGCGCCACATGTACCAGGTGGCGACGGTGCGCCATGGCTCCCAGTTGGCCGCCACCTCGCGCGCCTCGCTGCGCGTGACGGGCTCTCCACTGAAATAATTTGCCGAGATGGCGTTGATCAGGCCGACGTCATCGAGCGGCAGCACATTGGGCCGCATCAGGTTGAACATCAGGAACATTTCGGCGGTCCAGCGGCCAATGCCGCGGATCTGCGTCAGCTCCGCGATGACGGCTTCGTCATCCATCTCGGTCCAGCTATTCACATGCACGCGCCCTGCCTTGAAATGCTCGGCAAGGTCGACGATGTATTCCGCCTTGCGGCGCGACAGGCCGCAGGCGGCCAGGTTGTCGTGCCCCGCCTTGAGCATCTGCGCCGGCGTGAGCTTGGGACAAACCGCCACCAGCCGCTCCCACACTGTCTGCGCGGCCTTCACCGAGATCTGCTGGCCCACCACGGAGCGAGCCAGCGTGATGAACGGGTCGCCACGCGAGATCAGGTGCGCGGGGCCGTAGGTGGGGATCATCTTGCGCAGGATGCGGTCGCGCTTCATCAGGTCGGCGCAGGCCTCGTCCCAATAAGCCGGACGCACGGCATCCACCACCGTTTCGACCGGCAGGGGCAGCGCCTCGGCTTCCGGCAGCACGGGCGCCTTGGCCGCGCGCGCGCCGATCTTGAGGGCGGGCTTGCCGTCCGCCTTGAGCACCGGGCCAGATGACTTGCCGGCAGCCTTGATAGCCGCTTTCACAGGCTTGGCGACGTTCGCCGCCGGGCTTGCCTTCTGCGGCTTTGGCGGCTTTGCAGGCAGCTTCGCGGGCGCCGGCGGCTTGGCCGCGGGCTTGGCCTTGGTGGTCGCAGCAGTCTTGGACGGCGCCGCGGGCGTCGCCGTCTTGCGCACGGCAGCGTTCAAGCGCGCCTCCACTCGGTAGCACCGCCGGGCTTGTCCTCGAGAACCACGCCGCCCGCCAGCAGCTCGGCACGGATGCGGTCGGCTTCGGCAAAATTGCGCTCGGCCTTGGCCTGCTTGCGCGCCGCGATCAGCCCCTCGATCTGCTCCGGCTCCAGGCCATCGGCCGGCTTGCCGCCTTGCAGGAACGCATGGGCGTCGCGCCCGAGCAGGCCCAGCGTGGCGGCCAGGCCCTTGAGCTGGCGCGCCATCGCGCCGGAGCCGGTGCGATTGACTTCGCCCGCCAGGTCGAACAGCACGGCCATGGCGATCGGCGTATTGAAGTCATCGCCCATTGCATCGACAAAGCGCCGCGCATGCGCCTCTTCCCAGTCCAGCGGCAGGACATCGGGCTGCACGTCCTTGAGCGCCGTGTACAGGCGCGTCAGCGAGTGACGGGCGTCTTCCAGGTGGACATTGCTGTAGTGCAGCGGGCTGCGGTAGTGCGCGCGCAGGATGAAGAAGCGCACCACCTCGGCGTCATACTCTTTCAGTACGTCGCGGATGGTGAAGAAGTTGCCGAGCGACTTCGACATCTTCTCGTCATTGATGCGCACGAAGCCGTTGTGCATCCACAGGTTGACGAACGTCTTGCCGCTGGCGCCCTCGGACTGTGCGATCTCGTTCTCGTGGTGCGGGAACTGCAGGTCGGCGCCGCCGCCGTGGATGTCGAAATGCTCGCCCAGCAAGGCGCAGCTCATCGCCGAGCACTCGATATGCCAGCCCGGGCGGCCCGAGCCCCACTTGGAATCCCACTTGCTTTCGGCGGGCTCGCTTTCCTTGGCGGACTTCCACAGGACGAAGTCGAGCGGATCGTGCTTGGCTTCGTTGGTGGCCACGCGCTCGCCGGCGCGCAGGTCCTCCAGCGACTTGCCCGACAGGCGGCCGTAGTTGGGAAACTTGCGCACGGCGTAGTTCACGTCGCCATCGCTGGCGTGGTAGGCCAGGCCGCGGGCTTCGAGCTTGCTGATGATGTCGAGCATCTGCGGCACGTAGTCGGTGGCGCGCGGCTCATGGTCCGGGCGCTGGATGCCGAGTGCGTCGGCGTCTTCGTGCATGTAGCGGATGAAGCGGTCAGTCAGCGCGCCGATGGTCTCGCCATTCTCCGCGGCGCGGCGAATGATCTTGTCATCGATGTCGGTGATGTTCTGTACATACGTCACGTCGTAGCCGGCGGTGCGCAGCCAGCGCTGCACCATGTCGAATACCACCATCACGCGCGCATGGCCGACGTGGCAATAGTCGTACACCGTCATGCCGCAGACATACATGCGTACACGGCCGGGTTCGATTGGCACGAAAGGCTGCTTTTCACGCGCGAGCGTGTTGTAGATATTCAGAGGATGCATGAAACGAGGTGAATGGATGAGGGATTGGCGCCATTGTCGCGCCATTCGCGAGACCGGCAACTTGGCGCCAACGCAAAGCCTGGCGCGACCCATATCTTACCGGAAGCGCCCGAGCGCGGCAGGTCGTCGCCCGCCTTGCACCGCACCACGGACAAGCCGGCTCGGGCCGGGCCAGCGCAGGCCGGCGCGCCGATACCCGGGCCGGCATGGCCGCGCTTTGCTAGAATGCCGCGGAGTATAACGGACCGCCCATACATGAGCCTGTTCCTGCCCACCATAGCAACCGTGTCATCCCAGCCCGCGCGCCAACGCATTGCGGCCGCCTCATTCGCCCTGGCGGCGATCCTGGCAGGCCTGCTTGCCATAGCGGGGCCTGCGCGAGCGCAGAACGGTCCGCTATCGCTCGCGGTGCCGGCCACGACGCCAGGCGGCGTGCGCTCGGCCGACCCTGGCATGGCGGACGCCGAGAAGGCGGCAGCGCAGAAGAAATATGGCGAGGCCATCGACCGCTTCGACCGCGTGCTGGCCACCAACCCGCGCAATGCCCAGGCCCGCTTCGAGCGGGCATGGGCCCTGGCCCAGGCCGGGCGCGAGGACGAGGCCATCGCGGCGCTGCAATCCATGGCCCAGGACTTCCCTGAGTTGCCCGAGCCGCACAACAACCTGGCGCTGCTGTACGCCAAGCGCGGGGACTTGAAGCGCGCCGAAGCGGAATTGCTGATCGCGATCGATGTCAAACCTGATTTCGCCGTGGGCTATGCCAACCTTGGCGACGTCTACCGCCGCTTGGCCGAGAATGCCTACCGCAACGCGCTGCGGCGCAATCCCAAGGATGCGGGCGCCGCTGCCGGCCTGAAGCAACTGCAGCCTGTCGCGGCCATCCAGCCGCCGGCCGACAGCACCCGAAAGCCAGGCACGGCCGCCAGCGAGCCAGCCACGGCGCCCAAGCCTTAATTACCTTGCCCAACGGGCCGGACCGCTACCCTGCCCGGCCCTATCGTTTCCCCGATCCACGGAGTCAAGCATGATCTTTTCGCGTCGCCTAGTCCTTGCCGGCATCGCCGCCGCCGCGATGGCGCTCTCGCCGCTGGCCGCACAGGCACAGCAGACGAAAACCGAACGGGTGCAGTTCGTCACCAGCGCCGGCAAGTTCACGCTCGAGGTCTATCCGGACGCCGCGCCCAAGACTGTCGCGAACTTCATGGAGTACGTGAAGAGCGGCTTCTATAGCGGTACCATCTTCCACCGCGTGATCAATGGCTTCATGGTGCAAGGCGGCGGCTTCGACCGCGACATGAAGCAAAAGCCCACGCGCGCGGCGATCCCGCTGGAAGCCCAGAACGGGCTGAAGAACAAGGCCGGCACGGTAGCCATGGCGCGCACCAGCGATCCGAACTCCGCCACCGCCCAGTTCTTCATCAATGTGGTGGATAATTCCAGTCTCGACTATCCGTCGCCGGACGGTAACGGCTATGCCGTGTTCGGCAAGGTGGTGGAAGGCATGGATACCGTCGACAAGATGAAGAACGCGCCCACCACCTCGTATGGCCCGATGCGTAATGTGCCGGCCACGCCGATCGTGATCGAGTCGGCTACTGTCGTCAAATAACCGCCGAACAAACACCGAACAAAGGAACGCAAATGTCCAAGGTAGAGCTCCACACCAACCAGGGTGTCATCACCATCGAACTCGACGCCGAAAAGGCACCGAAGTCGGTTGAGAACTTCCTGTCGTATGTGCGCAAGGGTCACTACGACAACACCATTTTTCACCGCGTGATCAAGAATTTCATGATCCAGGGCGGCGGCTTCGAACCCGGCATGAAGCAAAAGGGCACCGATGCCCCGATCGAGAACGAAGCCGGCAACGGCCTGAAGAACGATCGCTACACGGTTGCCATGGCGCGTACCAACGCACCGCACTCGGCCACCGCGCAGTTCTTCATCAACGCGGTCGACAATGACTTCCTGAACTTCACCTCGCCGACCCCGCAAGGCTTCGGCTACGCCGTGTTTGGCAAGGTGACCGACGGCACCGACGTGGTCGAGAAGATCAAGGGCGTGCGTACCGGCAGCGCTGGCTTCCACCAGGACGTGCCGCTCGAGGACGTGGTCATCGAAAAGGCCGTAGTGGTCGAATAAGCCACTGGCCATCACCGGGACACGTTCCACCGAGCCCCGCGGGGTCGCACCATGAAGTCAGGCCAGCATCTCTTTCCAACCGCATGACTGTGACCCCATCCACGCCGGCCGCCGGCGCCCTCGTGGTGCCAGCGCCGGCGTGGTTCATTTCCGACCTGCATCTCACCCCCGGCATGCCGCGCACGCTGGCCGCCTTCGAGCACGTGCTCGAACGCGCGGCGCAAGAGGCGCGCGCCCTGTTCATCCTGGGTGATTTTTTCGAATTCTGGGTTGGCGACGAAGAAACCGACAGCCCCTTCGCGGCGCAGGTGGCCGCCAGGCTGCGCCAGCTTGCCGGACGCGGCGTCCAGGTCTACCTGATGCACGGCAACCGCGACTTCCTGCTGGGCCAACGCTTTGCGGGCGCCGCGGGGGCCACCTTGCTGCCCGACCCCACCGTGATCGACTGCGCCGGCCAGCGCGTGGTGCTCAGCCACGGTGACATGTTGTGCACCGACGATGAGCGCTATATGCGGTTTCGCCACTGGACCCGCAAGCGCTGGGTGCAGCGGGTATTCCTGTCGCTGCCGTTGGCGCTGCGGCTGCGCGTGGCGCGCCGCCTGCGCGCCGATAGCGAAGCGGGTCGCACGCAGGCCCGCCGCGACGCACCGCCAGACTATGGCGACACCACGCCGCAAGCCGTGGCCGCGCTATTGCGCGCCAGCCAGGCGCCGGCCCTGGTGCACGGCCATACGCACCGCCCCGCCCGGCACGAAAGCCCGGAAGGCGTGCGCTGGGTGCTGACCGACTGGGACCTCGACGGCAAGCGGCCGCGCGCCGCCGTGCTGCAACTCGACGCGGGCGGATTCAACGTGCTGCCGCAAGTAAGCTGACGCAAATAAGCTGACGCCGAATCCCCCTCTACGCTTCATCGACCTTCTGCATCAAACTACTTCATCAGCTTGCGCAGCTCGCTCGCATCGAAGCGGTCGTTCGGCGTGTTCTCGAGATGCTCGCCGAGCCGATCCAGCGCGGCCATCACGGTCTCCAGCCGCTCGTGCTGCTGCGCCGCGTTGTCGATCAGGCTCTTGAGCGCAAGCGAGACCGGGTCGTCCGCGTTCGGCGTGATGCCATAGGCCGAGAACTCCTGCTTGGCGCCCTGCTGCCCGCTGGGTGCGTCCGGCAGGATGATGCGCGCCGGGATGCCGACCGCGGTGGCGCCCGGCGGCACCGGCTTGAGCACCACGGCGTTGGAGCCGATGCGCGCGCCGTCGCCGATGGTGTAGCCGCCGAGCACCTTGGCCCCGGCGCTGACCACCACGTTCGCACCTAGCGTGGGGTGGCGCTTCACCCCCTTGTAGAGCGAGGTCCCGCCCAGGGTCACGCCCTGGTAGATGGTGCAGTCGTCGCCGATCTCGGCGGTCTCGCCCACCACCACGCCCATGCCGTGGTCAATGAACACGCGCCGCCCCACCTTGGCGCCAGGGTGGATCTCGATACCGGTGAAAAAGCGAGCCCAGTGCGAGATCCAGCGGCCCAGCCAGTGAAACCCCGCATTCCAGCAGGCGTGCGCGAAGCGATGGAACACCACGGCGTGAAAGCCGGGATAGCAGGTCAGTACCTCCAGACGGCTGCGTGCGGCGGGGTCGCGCCGCATGATGGCGTCGATATCTTCCTTCAGGCGAGTGAACATCTTGGTCGTGTCGTGTTGCCACGCCGTGCGCCGCGCGCCCTGGGCCAGGGCTGGCGCGATCGCCGGCATGGTCATTGGCCGGTGAAAACGGGATCAGGGAGTGTAAGAGATTTGCTGCCCTGCTGCCGCCATGGACATTGGCTGCAATGACGCCGGCCGCCCCGCGGAACATGTTGGACATGCCGGATCGGCGGGACGGGCAGCGCCTGCCATCAACATCGCTCGGGCACGTGCACCAGGCCGGTCATCAGGCGGCGCGCGCTGGTGGGGGGCAACGACCCACTGGCCGGCGCGAGGTAGTCAAGCACGATCCTGGCCGCCGCGAACGGCAAGCCGTCCTCGGCAAAATCGCCATCCTCGAGCGGATGGCCATTGCGGCAAGGCACGCGGGCAACGACGGCCTGGCTCACGTTCAACAGCCAGATGCGCACCGTGGTGATGCTATCGCGCGCCGGCACGAAACCGCGCCAGATCGCGAACGGCGCTGCCGCCGCCAGCAGCTCGCCGCCATTGCCGGCCCAGTCGATCCGCGGCTCGCCGATGGCCACCGCGCCGAACAGGCAGTCCACATCGCAATCGGGACGCTGCGAGGGGCCCACCAGCACGACATGGCTGGTGCTGGCGGTGGCGCCACCCATGCCATCGCTCTGCCGGCCATGCGGATCGGGCGAGCCGATCACGCGCAGCAGCACGGCATCGCGGTCACCCGGATCGGTGGGCAAGTCGTCAGCCAGGAAGAAGACCCCTTTGCTGGTGCCGCCACGCATGTAGTAGGCCGGAATCTCCACCTGCTCACTTCTCCTGTTTGGTTGGCGCCCGTGCGCCTTGGCCTTGCGTGGCTGCCAGCATGTGCTTGGCAATGCCCCGCAGGATATTGACCTCCTCGCGCTCCAGCCCGCTGCGCGCGAGCAGCCGGCGCAAGCGTGGCATCAGCTTCTTCGGGCTGGCCGGATCAAGGAAGCCGATGGCTTCCAGCCCAGACTGCAGGTGGCCGAACATGGCCTCGATCTGCTCGGCCGTGGCCGGTTCGCCAGCATAGCCGATCTCGGCGAGCGGCGTCGCCCTCACCTCCAGCAGTGCCAGGCGCATCTCGTAGGCCACCAGTTGCACGGCCTGGGCAAGATTGAGCGAGGTGTAGGCGGGATTGGCGGGAATGTGGGTGACTGCCGAGCAGCGGTCGACCACCTCGTTGGGCAGGCCGAAGCGCTCATTGCCGAACACGAAGGCAATGTGGGCGCCGGCGGCTTGCGCGCCTTGCAGGGTGGCTTGCAGGGTGGCTTGCAGGGCGGCAATGCGGGCGCCGGCCTGCGCCACCGCGTCGCGCGGCAGCAAACGAGGCGGCCCGAACTCGCGCTGGCGCGCGGTGAGCGCCACTGCGTAGGCGGTACCGGCCAGCGCGGCCTCGATGTTGTCGACGATCACCGCGCCTGCCAGTACGTCGTCGGCACCGCTGGCCATGGCGATGGCATCCGGATGCTCGCGCACCGCCGGCTCACGTGGCGAAACCAGCACCAGGCTGCCCGGCACGGTGCCGAAGCCCATGGTCTTCATGGCCCGCGCGACGGCGCCGACATTGCCGGGATGGCTGGTCTCGACCAGCACGAAACGCACTGCGGCAAACGCGGCGGGGGCCATCAGGGCCGCATCGGCTGCAGCCTCCGGAGCGATAGTGGAAACTGCCTGGCAAGGCGCGCCAGATGGCGGATCAAGGTCCTGGCCGGCCTGGGTGGCGGGGGCTGCGGCGGGGGCGCCGTTGGCGTCGGCGCTCGTCTGGTTCTGCGGGTTCATATACAATTCAGGCTTCATCTTCGGTGCGCCGCCCGTTTTATGCGGTAGCGACGCGCCCGTTCTTCTACAATCCGTTGTGTTGTCAGCCGCCCCAAAGGGCAGCGCGCCGGCCTTTTGCGCCAGGCCGCGCACCTTTGGCCGGCCTGGAGAGATTCATGCATCCGATGCTAAATATTGCCGTCAAGGCAGCCCGCAAGGCAGGTTCCGTCATCAACCGCGCGTCGATGGACATCGACCGGGTTCAGGTATCGCGCAAGCAGCACAACGATTTCGTCACCGAAGTCGACCGCGCCGCCGAGGCCGCGATCGTCGAGATCATCCGCACGGCCTATCCGGATCACGCCATTCTAGCGGAAGAGTCCGGCCAGTCCTGGGCCGAGGGCGAAGAACCCACCAGCGAATACGTCTGGGTCATCGACCCGCTCGACGGCACCACCAACTTCATCCACGGCTTTCCCCAGTACGCGGTCTCGATCGCCCAGCTGCACAAGGGCGTGCCGGCACAAGCCGTCGTCTACGACCCGTCGCGTGACGAACTCTTCACAGCCAGCAAGGGCGCCGGCGCGTTCCTGAACAACCGCCGCATCCGCGTGTCGCGCCGCGACAAGCTGGCCGACTGCCTGATCGGCACCGGCTTCCCCTACCGCGACATGGAAGGCCTGGACCAGTACATGGAACTGTTCGCGCTGATGACGCAAAGCTGCGCCGGCCTGCGCCGCCCGGGTGCCGCGGCGCTCGATCTGGCCTACGTGGCCTGCGGCCGCACCGATGGTTTCTTCGAGCAAGGCCTGCACCCGTGGGACATGGCCGCCGGCATGCTGCTGGTGACCGAGGCCGGTGGCCTGGTGGGCAACTACGCCGGCGAAGCGCGCCAGCTCGAACAAGGCGAAGTGCTGGCCGGCAACCCCAAGGCGTTCGCGCAGATGGTGCGCCTGCTGTCGCCGTTCTCGGTGGACAACGCCAAGCCGGCCCGCTAAGGACCCCGGCAACGACGCAGCGCGGCCGCCTGGCCGCGCTCAGCGTGACGGACGCGGCGGCGCCCCGGCAGGATGCCATATGCCGAGCGCCACGCCGCCCACGATCATCGCCATCGCGCCCGGCAGCGGCCGCACAGGCGGTTCACCCGGCACCAGGGCCAGCAGCGCGATGGCGTCACGACGTGAAGGCGCTGCTGGGATGGCCATGGCGCGCTGCCGCCTCAAGCATCCACCGCGACCGCCCTGCCCGGCATCGTCTCGCCGGCCGCCCCTGCAATCGCCTCGGTACAAACACCCTGCCCCCAGCTTCGCACATAGTCCGGCACGCTGGGCTGCATGCCATCCGGCACCGGCCGCTGCCCCTGGAGGCGCAGCGGCAGCACGCCCGCCCATACCGGCAGCGCCATATCGGCCTCGTCATCCTTGGGCCCGCCGCTGCGGATCTTGGTGGCGGCTTCCTCCAGCCCGATGCGCAACACCGTGGTCGCCGCCAGCTCATTGGCATCTCCTGGCCTTGCTTCGCCCGAACGCCCCACCGCAATGCGCTCCAGGAAGGCATCCATCGCCGCCGCCTTCGCTGCGCCAGCCACCACTTCAAAACTGCCGTAGATCACCGCCGAGCGGTAGTTCATCGAATGATGAAATGCGGAGCGCGCCATCACCAGGCCGTCGAGGTGCGTCACGGTTACGCAGACCTGGCTGCCTGCCGCGGCCAGCTTCAGCATGCGGCTGCCATTGGAGCCATGGATGTAGAGGTGCTCGCCCTCACGCCAGCACGCGGTGGGAATGCAGTGGGTGCCGTGATCGTCGGTGAAGGCCAGGTGGCACAGGTAGGCATCGTCGAGGATCGCATGCAGTGTCGCGCGATCATAGTGGCCGCGATCGGCGACGCGCCGCACGCGGGTACGTTCGCTCGGCGGCATGGGTTTCTGGCTCATGGTGGCTCCTTGTCCTGGGGTTGTGGGTGCCGGCGGCAATCTCGTTGCGTTACGGCGATGCCGCCAAGATAGGGATTTCGTGGCACCATGACTAGACCCATCCAATGCACGGTTTTTAGAACCACGGAAACCACAGAAGCCACGGAAGCGACGACATGGACTACGGCCTGCTGGTCTCGACCTTCACGCGCCAGCTCGATGGCCGCAAGCTCACCCAGCAGCGGCTCTTGTACGAGTGCTTGCGCGGCGCCATCCTCGACGGGCGAATCGCCCAGGGCAGCCAGCTGATCGCCACGCGCACGCTGGCAGCGGAGCTCGGCATGGCACGCAACTCGGTGATCTACGCCTACGAGAGCCTGGCGGCGGAAGGCTTCGTGGTGCCGACGCGGCACGGCACCACGGTGGCGCGCGTGGGCCTGGCGCAGGCCGGCCACAGCACGGAGGCGGTCAAGCGCGTCGCCGAGTTGTCGCGCCGCGTGCGCGGGCTGCAGCGCGATGCCGACGGTATGCACGACCTGTTGCCGTTCGTGCCCGGCGTGCCCGACCTGGATGGCTTTCCGCTGGCCGCGTGGCGGCGCTGCATCGAACGCGCCTGGCGCCAGCTCGGCCCGCGCCATCTTGGCTACGGCAAGGTCGAGGGGCAGCCCGCGCTGCGCCACGCCATCGCCGAGTACCTGAAGGTCTCGCGCGGGGTGCGCTGCGACATGGACCAGGTCTTCATCACCGACGGCACGCAGACCAGTCTGGACCTGTGCGCGCGCATCCTGGCCGATGCCGGCGACACGGCCTGGATCGAGAATCCCGGCTACGGCGGCGCGCGGGCCGCCTTCCAGTCGGCCGGCCTCGTGCTCGAGCCCGTGGCGGTGGACGCGGACGGCCTGGCGCCCCGCCCGGAGCAGTGGCGCGACGCCCCGCCCCGGCTGATCTACATCACGCCATCCCATCAATATCCACTAGGCTCCATTCTCAGCCTGGAACGGCGCCTCAAGCTCATCGAAGATGCCCGCGCCGCCGGTGCCTGGGTTGTCGAGGACGACTACGACAGCGAGTTCCGCCGCGGCGGCGTGCCGCTCTCGGCCGTGCAGGGGCTGAGTGAGGACGCGCCGGTGATCTACCTGGGCACGTTCAGCAAGACCATGTTCCCGGCGCTGCGCCTGGGCTTCATGGTGGTGCCGCGCTACCTGGCCGCGACCATTGCCGGCACGCTTGGCGAAATCTCCCGGCGCGGCCACGTGGCCGAGCAGATCGCGCTGGCGGAATTTATCGACAGCGGCCAGTTCGCCCGCCACCTGCGCCGCATGCGCCAGCGCTACGGGCAGCGCCGCGACGCCCTGGAGGCGGCGCTGGCGCGCCACCTGCGCAGTAGCGTGACGGTATCGGCCAGCGCCGGCGGCATGCACCTGTCCGCGCGCCTGGAACTGCCGCTTGCCGACACCGTGGTCACCCGCGCGGCGCGCGCGCAGGGACTGATCGTGCAGCCGCTGAGCACCTACCGCTTGGCCGGCACGCCGCTGGCGCAGTACAACGGCTTCGTGTTCGGCTACGCCGGCGTGCCGGCCGGCGCCTTCGACGGGCTGATCGCGCGGCTGGCACAGGTAATTGACGCGCTGCCGCGAGAGCCGGTGTCGTAGCACGGCGTTGAGCCCGTTCTTGCGAATCTGCCCACTCGCCGCCTACATTACTTCCATGGGAGTGCCAAGCTCCCGGTGCTGGCGCGCGGGCAGCGGCGCCGCCGGCTGCAATTTCCGGCGCCGCGCTTTCGTGCGCTGCGCCGCAATCGCGTCCAGGGTGGCGAACATGACGGCACTGTCGAAGTGGTGGAGGCACCTGGCCGGCAAACCGCTCGACCCGCTCGCCCCGGAAACCCGCCACGCGATCGCCGTGGTGCCGGTGCTAGCCTGGGTGGGATTAGGCGCCGACGGACTTTCCTCTTCGTGCTATGGACCCGAAGAGGCTTTCCTGGCGCTTGGCACCCATACGCCGCTGGCGCTCTTCCTTGCCCTGGCCACCGCCAGCACGGTATTCATCATCGCGGTCGGCTACAACCAGGTCATCGAGCTGTTCCCCACCGGCGGCGGCGGCTACCGCGTGGCCACGGCCTTGCTGGGACCGCGTCCCGGACTGGTGTCGGGCGCGGCGTTGCTGGTCGATTACGTGCTGACCGTCGCGACGTCGCTGGCCAGTGGCGTCGACGCGTTCTTCAGCCTGCTGCCGGTAGAGGCCCAAGCCTTCAAGCTGGCCACCGAACTGGTAATCGTGATCATGATGACCGGGCTCAATTTCCGCGGCATGAAGGAATCGATCCTGGTGCTGATGCCCATCTTCCTGGCCTTCGTGGTACTGCATCTCGGGCTGATCGTCTATGGCGTTGCCGCGCACGGCGACCATCTCGGCGCGGTCGTGCCCAACGCCATCGGCGAGGCCTCCGGCATGTCGCAAGCGATGGGTCCGATCGTGGTGGCGGCGCTGCTGATGCGCGCGTTCTCGCTGGGTGGCGGTACCTACACCGGGCTGGAGGCGGTCTCGAACAACGTGAACATGCTGGCCGAGCCGCGGGTGCCGAACGGCAAGTGGACGATGTTCTACATGGCGACGTCGCTGGCCTTCACGGCGGGCGGCATCATCCTGCTGTACATGCTGTGGAACGCGGCGCCGGTGGAGGGCAAGACGCTGAACGCCGTGGTCTTCGACCGCATCATCGACCATCTTGGCTTCGGCTCGGCATGGTCCCGCCATGCGCTGCTCGCGGCGCTGCTGGCCTCCGAGGCCGGGCTGCTGCTGGTGGGCGCGCAGACCGGCTTCCTGGACGGCCCGGCGGTGCTGTCGAACATGGCGGCGGACTACTGGGTGCCGCGGCATTTCCGCGATCTCTCCGCCCGGCTGGTGCGGCAGAACGGCGTCATCGTCATGGGCCTGGCCAGCTTGCTGATCCTGTTGTGGACGCACGGCCAGGTCGCGGTACTGGTGGTGCTGTACAGCATCAATGTCTTCCTGACCTTCAGCCTCTCCTTGCTTGGCCTGTGCATCTACTGGTGGCGCCATCGCGGCGAGCCGCGCTGGATCGTGCGCTTCGGCCTGTCCCTGCTGGGCTTGTCGGTCACCGCCACGGTCCTGATGATCACGCTGGTGGAGAAATTCACCGCTGGCGGCTGGCTAACCGTGCTGGTAACGGGCCTGGTGGTTGCGCTGTGCGTCTTCATCAAGCGGCATTACACGACAACCCGCGCCGAGCTGGCCCGGGCGGATGCTCTCTTCGCCGGCAGCCCGCCCCTGGTCGATGCGAGCCGCGTGCGGCCCCTCGACCGCAGCCTGCCCACGGCGATCGTCCTGGTGGGCAAGCACCGCGGCGCCAGCATGCATGCGCTGCTCTGGGTCGAGCGATTATTTCCCGGACACTTCAAGAACATGCTCTTCCTGGCCGTGGGAGAGGTCGATGCGCAAAGCTACGAGGGCCAGGAAACGCTGCATCGCCTTCAACAGACGATTGGTGAGTCACTGCGTTATTACGTCGCCAATTGCCAGCGCCACGGCCTGGCGGCCGATTCGCGCGCGGCATTCGGCACGAACCCGGTGCTTGAGTTCATGAAGCTGGTCGATGCGGTGACGGCCGAGTACCCGAACAGCGTCTGCTTTGCCAGCAAGCTGATCTTCCAGCACGTCAGTTTCCTGACAGCTTGGCTGCATAACCAGACACCCGGTGAGTTGCAGGAGCGGCTACACCTGCAAGGCAAGCAGATGGTGCTGCTGCCAATGAAAGTAGCGTGATGGCGCGGCCTATTTGACCAGCGTCACTGGCACGCGCGACATGCGTATCAGCTTGTTGGTCAGCCTGCCCGCCAGCAGCGCGCCAACAGCCGTGCGCCCGGCCGTGCCCATCACGATGGCATCGCAGTCGTTCGCCGCTGCGGCCTGCGCGATGGTCTGCGCCACATCACCCACCTTGATCTGCGCGACATAGCTGGCCCCGGCGTCGTCCAGGATGCTGCGTGCATCGCGCAGCGCAGCCTCGCCGCTGGCCTCCTCCAGCTTGCGCAACGAGTCCAGCGAATGAAAGGCCGAGGCGCGGCCAAATTCCAGCGGCGGCTGGACATTGAGCAGAACCACCTCGGACACACAGCGGTCCCGGAACATGAAGGCGGCATGACGCACCGCATCCAGCGCGTGCACGGAGCCGTTGACGGGTACCAGAACTCTCAGCATGTCGAACCCCTTGCGTTGTCTCGATCCTCGATCGTTTCGCTACCGGCGCGTATCGCGCTGGTCATCTCGATTCCATATAAGTTCGGATCCCGCAAAGATGCTGTAAAGAGACGGATGGCCGCGTATTTTTTTTGTAAACGCCCGGCCGGCTCGGTTCCTGCCACCCTTCCTGCACCCTTCCGCCCCCTTCGGGGGCCGGCTCGCAGTAAAATGCGGGTTTTATCCGCGCCAGGCCTCCGGGCCGCCGGAGTACCCGAAAACAGGCGGCTTCGCCAAAGCCGCCCGAGAGGATTGCATGTCCGTAGAACCCCGACAGTCCGCCAAGACCGAGCCCAAGGCCGGCAGCGCGGAAAAGCACACGCCCATGATGGCGCAGTACCTCGGCCTGAAAGCCGACCATCCGGACACCTTGCTGTTCTACCGGATGGGCGACTTCTACGAGCTCTTCCACGACGATGCCGAGAAGGCCTCGCGCCTGCTCGACATCACCCTGACGTCGCGCGGCAGCTCCAACGGCGTGCCGATCCGCATGGCCGGGATCCCCTTCCATTCGGTGGACCAATACCTCGCGCGGCTGGTCAAGCTGGGTGAATCGGTGGCAATCTGCGAGCAGATCGGCGACCCGGCCACCAGCAAGGGGCCGGTGGAACGCAAGGTGGTGCGCATCGTCACGCCGGGCACGCTGACCGACGCGGCACTGCTGCCGGACAAGGTCGATACCTACCTGATGGCGGTGCACCAGCAAACCACGCGCCGCGGCGTGAGCAAGACCGGGCTGGCCTGGCTCAACCTGGCTAGCGGCGAGCTGCGCCTGATGGAGTGCGAGGTGGCGCAGCTCGGCCGCGAACTGGAACGGATCCGCCCGGCGGAGCTGCTGTATGCCGATGACATCGAGCTGCCTGCGCTGGAGTGCGCGCGCACCCGGCTGCCGGAGTGGCATTTCGACCAGGAAGCCGGCACCCGCCGCCTGCGCGAGCAGCTCGGCGTGGCCAGCCTCGATCCGTTTGGCTGTGCCGGGCTGGGCGCGGCGCTCGGCGCCGCCGGCGCGCTACTGAACTACGCGGCTTCCACCCAGGGGCAGTCGCTGCGCCATGTGAAGGGCGTGACGGTCGAGCGCGAATCCGAATTCGTTGGGCTGGACACCGCCACGCGGCGCAACCTGGAACTGACCGAGACCCTGCGCGGCGGCGAGTCACCGACGCTGTTCTCGCTGCTGGACACCTGCGCCACCGCCATGGGCAGCCGCCTGCTGCGCCACTGGCTGCACCATCCGCTGCGCGACAGCGCCATCCCGCAGGCGCGCCAGCAGGCTATCGGCGCGCTGATCGGCCAGGGCACCGATGCGCTGCGCGCGGCGCTGCGCCGGCTGTCCGACGTGGAACGCATTACCGCACGCCTGGCCCTGATGAATGCGCGCCCACGCGACCTGTCCTCCCTGCGCGACACGCTGACCGCCCTGCCCGACGTGCAGGCCTGCCTGCGCGCTGACGATGCCGCGCCGTTGCTCAACCAGACGTTGACGGAACTGGCGGTGCCCTGGGAATGCCATGCCCTGCTGGCCAGCGCGGTGGCGCCGGAGCCGGCCACCGTGGTCCGCGATGGCGGCGTGATCGCCCGTGGCTACGATGCCACGCTCGATGAGCTGCGCGATATCTCGGAGAACTGCGGGCAGTTCCTGGTCGACCTAGAAGCCCGCGAGCGCACTCGCACCGGCATCGCCAACCTGCGCGTGGAATACAACCGCGTGCATGGCTTCTACATCGAGGTGACCAACGGCCAGGCCGACAAGGTCCCCGACGACTACCGCCGCCGCCAGACGCTGAAGAACGCCGAGCGCTACATCACGCCCGAGCTCAAGGTCTTCGAGGACAAGGCCCTGTCCGCGCAAGACCGCGCGCTGGTACGCGAGAAGCAGCTGTACGACGCATTGCTCCAGCAATTGCTGCCGCATATCGGCGAGTTGCAGCGGGTGGCCGGCGCGCTGGCCCGCCTGGACGTCCTCGCGGCGCTGGCCGAGCGTGCACAGACGCTGGACTGGACCCAGCCCGAGCGCGTAGCCGAGAACGTGATCGACCTGACCCAGGGCCGCCATCCGGTCGTGGAGGGCCAGCTCGCCGCGGAATCCGTGCCGTTCATCGCCAATGATTGCCAGTTGACCGAAGCGCGCAAGCTGCTGCTGATCACCGGCCCGAACATGGGCGGTAAATCGACCTTCATGCGCCAGACCGCGCTGATCGTGCTGCTGGCTTGCGTGGGCGCCTATGTACCGGCGCGGCGCGCGGTGATCGGCCCGATCGACCGCATCTTCACCCGCATCGGCGCCGCCGACGACCTCGCGGGTGGGCGCTCCACCTTCATGGTGGAAATGACCGAGGCCGCCAGCATCCTGCACAACGCCACGCCTGCCAGCCTGGTGCTGATGGACGAGATCGGCCGCGGCACGTCGACCTTCGACGGCCTCGCGCTGGCGTGGGCGATCGCGCGCCACCTGCTGGCGCATAACCGCAGCCATACACTGTTTGCCACCCATTATTTCGAGTTGACGCAACTGCCGCAGGAGTTCACGCAGGCGGCCAATGTCCACCTGTCCGCGGTCGAGCATGGCGATGGCATCGTCTTCCTGCATGCCGTACAGGATGGGCCTGCCAGCCAGAGTTACGGCCTGCAGGTGGCGCAGCTGGCGGGCGTGCCGCAGCCGGTGATCCGCGCCGCGCGCAAGCACCTGGCCTGGCTGGAGCAACAGTCGGCGGACGCCACGCCCACGCCGCAGCTGGATCTGTTCGCCGCGCCGCCCTCGCCCCCGGACGATGACGACGACTACCTGGAACAAGGCGAAGGCAAAGACGGGACCTTTGGCAATGGCCAGCCGGTCAATGCGATTTCCGTGCAGCAGGCCGCCTTGCTAGACGCGGTGGCCGAGCTCGACCCGGACAGCCTGACGCCGCGCGATGCACTCGACGCGCTCTATCGGCTGCGCGCGCTCGCCAAGGATGCCGTAGCCACCGCATGACGCCAACCGGGATCGTGCGCCAGCGCTGGCTGCTCCTGGCCGGACTGGCCATGCTTGGCGTGTTGCTGGCGCTGCCGGGCCAGGCGGCGAACCGTGCCCGGGCTCCGGCTCCGGCTCCGGCTCCGGCTGCCGAAACGATACGCGTGGCCCTGATCGCCGACCAGCCGCAGTGGCCGGCCGCCGAAGCGGGCACCGCCCGCCTGCTCGATTTCCTGGCCGCGCGCCGGCTGGAGTTTGTCGTCCATCTGGGCGGCATCAAGGGCGATACCGAATCCTGCGGCGACACCCTGCTTTCCGCTCGCCAGCGGTTGCTCGACCAGTCGCCGCTGCCGCTCGTCTACCTGCCTGGCGAAACCGACTGGGCGGAATGCGCTCGCGCCGCCAACGGGCGCTTCGATGCGGTGGAGCGGCTGAACCGCCTGCGCGAGCTGTTCTATCCGGCCGATACCACGCTGGGCCAGCGGGTACTGCCGCTGATGCGGCAGTCCGAACAGGCTACCTTTCGCAGCTATCGGGAAAACGTGCGCTGGCACGCTGGGCGCGTCATGCTGGTGGGGTTGAACCTGCCGGGCGACAACAATCACTATCGCTCGGAAGGCGGGCGCAACGGCGAGTTCGAGGATCGCCGCGAGGCCAACCGCCAATGGCTGGCGCGCGCGTTTTCGCTGGCGCAGCAGCAGAACCTGCCCGGCATCGTGCTGCTCATGCATGCCGACCCACAGTTCGGCAACGGCTGGGAGCAGCGCGGCAAGCCCTCCCTGCTCGATGGCTTCCTGCGCCGGCGCGCGCGCGATGGCTTCCTGGAGTTCAAGCGCCAGTTGCGCGAGCTGGCCGGGCGCTACCGTGGCCAGGTCCTGCTGGTGCATACCGGCCTGGGCGGCTTCGGCATCGATACGCCACTGAAAGATGCCAGCGGCAAGACGCTGCGCAACGTCTCCCGCGTGGTGTTGCCAGGCGGCGCGCCCGGCCAGTACACCGAACTGGTGATCACGCCGGGGTCGCCGTCGCTGTTTGAGGTCACGCTCAAGGATGGCCCCGAGGCGGAATGAATAGCGTCAGCCCAACCCCGCACCACAAAGAAAAAGCCGGCGATGCCGGCTTTATTCGTGGGACCTTCCGCGAGGGCGCGCGCGCGTGGCGCACTCAGTGCAGCGTGCGGCTGCCGTCGCCTTCGTCGTCCTCATCTTCGTCCACGACTTCGATGCCCGAGGCGCCATGCGCGTGGCCGTGCTGCACTTCGTCGCCCGTGGCTTCGCGGACTTCCGCTACCTGCAGCCAGAAACGCAGCGCCATGCCGGCCAGCGGGTGGTTGCCATCCAGCACCACCTTGTCTTCGGCCACGTCGGTCACGGTGTAGATGATCGAGTCTTCGTCGTCGCCGTCTTCGGGCACGCCTTCGAATTGCATGCCGACTTCCAGCGGCTCGGGGAAACGGTCGCGCGGCTCTACCTTGACCATATCGGCGTCGTAATCGCCGAAGGCTTCCTCGGGCTCGAGCTGCAACTGGGTTTCGAAGCCGGCTTCATGGCCTTCCAGCGCTTCCTCGATCTTGGGGAACGTGCCATCATATCCGCCGTGCAAGTAAACCATCGGCTCATCCGACTCCTCGATCAGATTGCCCTGCGCATCCGACAGCTTGTACACCACGGATACCACCGTGTTCTTAGCGATTTTCAATTCTTGACTCCATGAACGATTCCGCATTATACGCGCAGGCCTTGCCCCCCGGCCCCGTCGATCCTGACGCGCCGCTCACCCTCCTGGGTGGCATGACGCCAGCTGCTTTCATGCGCGATATCTGGCACCGCAAACCCCTGCTGATTCGACAAGCCGTACCGGGAATCGTGCCGCCGGTATCGCGCGAGTCGCTTTTCCAACTGGCCGACCGCGACGACGTCGAGTCGCGCCTGGTGTCGCACTTTCGCAACCGCTGGAAGCTCGAACAAGGCCCCTTCGCCGCCGACAACCTGCCCTCCCTGAAAGCCCGTCAATGGTCGCTGCTGGTGCAGGGCGTTAACCTCCACGATAGTGCAGCCGCGGACTTGCTGGGGCAATTCCGTTTCGTCCCGGATGCGCGCCTGGACGACCTGATGGTCAGCTACGCCACCGACGGCGGCGGCGTGGGCCCGCACTTCGATTCCTACGACGTTTTTCTGTTGCAAGTATCGGGCCGGCGCCGCTGGCGCATCTCGTCCCAGACCAAGCTCGACCTGGTCCCGGACCTGCCGCTCAAGATCCTGTCGGACTTCACGGCCGAAGAAGAATGGGTGTTGGAGCCAGGCGACATGCTGTACCTGCCACCTCAGTATGCCCACGACGGCGTGGCCGACGGCGAGTGCATGACGTACTCGATCGGCTTTCGCGCACCGGCCTACCGCGAACTGGCGGGGCACTTCCTGGCCTGGCTGTCGGAAACGGTCGAGGACAACGAGGATTTGAGCGGGCGCTACGCGGATGCCGGCGAGCCGGCAACATCACATCCAGCCCAGCTGCCTGCCCAGATGGTGCGGGCGGTGACCGAGAAACTGAGCGCCCTCCGTTGGTCGGGTAGCATGGTTTCGGAGTTTCTGGGCGCGCATCTCTCCGAGCCCAAGCCAAGCGTGGAGTTTGCGGAAATATCCGAAATCACGCTGAAGAAATACAACAAACTCGCCCTGGCTCATGGCGTCGTGCTTGCGCCGGGATCCATCGCGTTGTATGACCGCGCGCATTTCTTTATCAATGGCGAAGCTTACGAGCCGCCCTCGGCGCTGGCGCGCTGGCTGCGCCTGCTGGCGGACCGGCGCTGCCTGAGCGCCGTGGAAGTGGCTGCCTGCGCGGACCTGCCGGATCTGATGGAGACTTTCCATCACTGGGCGCTGGAGGGCTGGCTGCAATTCGGACCTGCTTCGCTGTAATAATCCGTAACAACCAAAAACAGGAAAAGACAGCGCTACACAAGCCGGGAAAACGCGGATATAATCACCGGCTGGCTAGTACTGTGTACCACTGCATTTGTCGGCACCCGGGAGAGCCTCTATTTTGCAGTTCAAGAGCGATAATTACCGGTAATTATTCATCGCCTGTTTTTCTGTTATTAAAGTTAAAGGACGAACAATGAAGAAGTCTCTCCTGATCGCATCGCTGCTCGCCGCCGTTGCTCTCGCCGCTTGCGGCAAGAAAGAAGAAGCCGCTGCTCCGGCACCGGAAGCTTCGGCTCCGGCTGCTGCTGCTCCGGCTGAAGCATCGGCTCCGGCTGCTGCTCCCGCTGCTGACGCATCGGCTCCGGCCGCTGCCGCTGACGCTTCGGCACCGGCTGCTGACGCATCGGCTGCTGCTGCTAAGCAGTAATCGGTCTCGACCGATAAAAAAGCCGACCTTCGGGTCGGCTTTTTTACGTCTGTAGCTTTACGTCTGCAGGCTTCGCCGGCGCATTGCCCGCCGCGTCTCAGGCCCTGACCGGCTGCCAGCCCAGTCCTTCGTGCTGGTCCGCCACCAGGATTTCGTCTGACGACACGCCCAGCGCCGTGGCCAGTGCCTGGGTGGCCAGCTCCCGGGTATTGTTCTGTTGGCTCAGGTGCGCGGCCACCACGCGCTGCAGCCCCGCATGCGCCACTCGCTCCAGGATGCCGGCCGCCACTTCATTGGCAAGGTGGCCAAAATCGCCGCCAATGCGCTGCTTCAGCGAATACGGGTAGGCGGAATTGCGCAGCATCTCCCGATCGTGGTTACATTCCAGCACCAGGGCATGCACCCCCGCCAGCCGCGCGGTGACGTAAGGCGTCTCCATGCCTGCATCCGTCAGCACGCCCAGGCGGGCGTCGCCGTCACTGAGCACGAACTGCAACGGCTCACGCGCATCGTGCGGCACGGTGTATGGGAGGATGTGGAGGTTGCCGATCGCCAACGGATGGTCGGCACCACACACGCGCACGTCGGCCTTGTCCGCCCCGCGCATGTGCGAGGTGGCAAGCCAGGTGCCGTGGCTGGTATGTACCGGCAGGTCGTGACGGGAAGCAAAGGCGTAAGCCGAGCCGACATGATCGCCGTGCTCGTGGGTAACCAGCACGGCATCGAGCTGATCCGGCGTGATGCCGAGCCGCTCCAGCCGCCGCGCGGTTTCGCGAATGCCGAAGCCGCAATCGAGCAACACCCTGGTCGTGGTGGTGCCCTCTTGCGACTCGATCAACAGGGAATTGCCCTCGCTGCCGCTACCGAGGAAGGCAAAGCGCATCATGCGCCTGCCTCCCCTGGCAGCCCGGCGAGCCACCTCGCGGCAGGGCGCCGCGGGGTGGTTTGCGTGACCCGCATGCCGGTCAGCGCAGTTGCTCGTCGAGCAGCGAAAGAATGCGTTTGCCGACTTCGGTGCCTTCCGGCTGGCCCGCATCGTTCTGCACCGTCACGGTCGTGCCAGTGCCATCACCCTTCAGTGCCACGCGATACTTCTTCGCCTTCTTGCTGTCCTCGGTGCCGGTCTTGGTGAACAGCTTGGAGAAGAAACCGCGATTGTCCACGGTGTCGCGCGGGTCGACATAGCGCACGTAGTACAGGCCTTGCGCGCGGTCCCGGTCTTCCACCGTGAAATTCACGCGGTCCAGCGCCAGGCCGACCGAGCGCCAGGCGCGGTCGAACGGCTCGGACAACTGCAGTGCCTGGCTGCCATTGACCTGGGTCAGGTTAGCATTGGCGCTAGGCGCTGCACCCTTTGCGGCAGTGGCGCCCGCAGCGGCGGCTGCCGGCGAAGCGGGGTTCTTGGCCATGCGGTCGGCCTGCTCCTTCTGCACGCCCAGGCGCTGCGCGAAGCGCGAAAGGAATTCGGCCTCCAGCTCCGGATCGGAGGGGCGCGGCGTCCAGGTCGTGGTCGACTTGTCGATGCCAGTCAGTTGCTCCTGCGCACCACGGTGGCTGATGAAGACTTCCAGGTTGCCGTTCTGCGAGCGCTCCAAGCGCGTGCGGAACTTGTCGCGCTCGGACGTCGAGTACAGCCCGTCGAAGACCTTGCCGATCGTGTTGCGGATGAAATCCTGCGGGATCTTGGCGCGGTTCTCGGCCCAGTCGGTTTCCATGATGCCGGTCTCGGGCGAGTCCTGCACCAGCAGGAAACCGCTCTCCTGCCAGAATTCGCGCATCGACTGCCACAGCTTGTCCGCCGGCATGCCGTTGCTGATCACCAGCCAGCGCTGGTTGCCGTCGCGCTCCATGCGGATGCCTTGCGTGGAGGGCAGCACGTTCTCGGCGCCCACCTGCTGCTGCACGACCTTGTTCGACTGGTTGTAGGTCGACAAGGTGGACGTGCCGTTCTGATCCGGCACGGAGTAGCGGCGGTCGCCTTCGATCTTGGTCAGGTCCGGCGGCACGTCCAGCGTGGAGGTGCGCTTGGCAGCGGACTTGTAGTCGATCTTGTCGGGCGCCATCGCGTCGTTGATGCTGCTGCAACCGGACAACGCGCTTGCCACAAGCACGGGCAAGACCAGGGCGGCACGGCCAACTTGCGTTGCACCGTGGCGGTTAAGCTTGAGTTTCATTGACACGCAATCCTAGTTGAGGGATGACGGCAAAACACAGTGCGATCAGCCGAGCAGGCCGGCCGCCGACAGCGCCTTGCGCACCACATCGTGGTATTCCGGTGACAGCGGAGTAAGCGGGAGGCGGATGCCACCCTGCATTCTGCCCATTTGCTGGAGCGCCCACTTGACGGGAATCGGGTTGGCCTCGACGAACATCGCCTTGTTCAGCGCAACCAGTTCCATATGGATGCGACGCGCGGTAATCGCGTCGCCCTTCAGGGCAGCCACGCACAATTCGTGCATCTTGCGCGGCGCCACGTTGGCCGTGACGGAGATATTGCCATGGCCGCCCAGCAGCATCAGGGCAATCGCCGTGGGATCATCGCCGCTGTAGATGGAGAAGCCCTGCGGCGCATCCTTGATCAGTTGCGCGGCACGGTCGATATTGCCGGTCGCTTCCTTGACGCCGATGATGCCCGGTACCTGCGCCAGACGCAGGATGGTGTCGTGCTGCATGTCGGCCACGGTACGGCCCGGCACGTTGTACAGCACGACAGGCAGGTCCACCGCTTCCGCGATCGTGCGGAAATGGCGATACATGCCCTCCTGGGTGGGCTTGTTGTAGTAGGGCACCACCTGCAGCGACGCATCGGCGCCGACCTGCTTGGCAAACGCGGTCAGCTCGATCGCTTCCTTGGTCGAGTTGCCGCCGGTGCCGGCGATGATCGGGATGCGCTTGTCGGCCTGCTCCACGGCGACGCGGATCAGCTCGCAATGCTCATCCACGTTCACCGTGGGCGACTCGCCGGTGGTGCCGACGATCACGATGCCATCGGTGCCCTCGGCCACGTGCCAGTCGACCAGGGCGCGCAGCGCGGGGAAATCCAGGCTGCCATCTTCCTGCATCGGCGTCACGATAGCGACGATGCTGCCGTTAATCTGTGTCATAACGTTTGAGAATTCGAGAAACGAATACCGCGATTGTACCGGATACCCAAGGCCTTCCGACCGCACCTTCGACCGGGGAAAACCCAAGGCAGTTCAACGCGTGAAGCCCAGGTCTCGCCGACCGGGCCCGCAAATAACCGGGGCCGCACTTCAGCCCGGCAAAGGATACCGCGGCGGCGCTCCGCCGCCCGTTTTGCCTATATCTTCGCGAATCGCGCAAATACGCTGCACAAAGGCAGCTTTAGGCACTTCCAGCACACCATCTTCGTAGGCAATCACCCGCAAGATGCCGTGCACGGCATCCAGCAACTCGCCCGGCTGCAACAGGAAATCCGGGTTCGAAGGCTTGCCCACGGTCTCGTTGCCAGCCGCGAAGGTTTCGTAAAGAAACACGCCACCCGGCGCCAGCGCAGCGAACAAATGCGCCCAAAGCGGCCTGTGCAGGTAGTTGGTGACCACGATCGCGTCGAAGCCCGGCTCATCCGCCAGCGGCCACGTGCCCTGCTCCAGGTCGGCCGCGCGCGTGGCGACGCCTTCGGGCAAAGCCGCCAGCGCGGCCAATGCCGCCGCATCGCGATCGACGCCCAGCACCGCATGGCCGCGGCGCGCGAACCAGGTGGCGTGCCGGCCATTGCCGCAGGCCAGGTCGAGCACGCGGCCGCCCGGGCGCACCAGATGCGCCCAGCGCGCCACCCAGGGTGACGGTGCGCCCAGCGGCGCGTGGGGGATGCCCGCCGCCGTGCTCACCGGTACCCCAGGCCCATGGCGGTGCGCACGTCGCGCATCGTCTCGCGCGCCACCTGACTGGCCCGGTCGCAGCCGTGGTCGACAATGGCGCGCAGCAGCGCCGGATCGTCCATGTATTTTTGCGCCCGCTCCAGCATGGGCTGCTGCTCGCGCAGGATGCCCTCGATCACCGGCTGTTTGCATTCGATGCAGCCGATGCCAGCGCTGCGGCAGCCCTTCTCGACCCACTCGCGGGTGGGCGCGTCCGTATAGACCTGGTGCAGTTGCCACACGGGGCAACGCGCCGGGTCGCCGGCATCGGTGCGGCGCACGCGCGCCGGATCGGTCGGCATGGTACGCACTTTTTTTTCCACCGACGCCTTGTCCTCGCGCATGCGGATGGTGTTGCCATAGGACTTCGACATCTTCTGGCCGTCCAGCCCGGGCATGCGCGATGCCGCGGTCAGCAGCGCCTGCGGCTCGACCAGGATAGTCTTGCGCGAACCGCCCAGGTAGCCCAGCAGCAATTCACGGTCTTCGGCGGCCAGGCTCTGCGACTGCGCCACCAGCGCGCCGCCCTCCTCGAGCGCCTCTGCCTTGCCCTGCTCCTGATAGGCGCGGCGCAGTTCCAGATAAGCCTTGGTGCGCTTGCCGCCCAGCTTTTTGGCGGCCTCCTGCGCCTGCGCCTCGAAGTCCGGCTGGCGCCCGTACAGGTAGTTGAAGCGGCGCGCGATCTCGCGCGTGATCTCCACATGCGGCACCTGGTCCTCGCCCACCGGCACACGGCCAGCGCGGTAGATCAGGATGTCGGCGGCCTGCAGCAGCGGATAGCCGAGAAAGCCGTAGGTGGAGAGATCCTTGTCCTTGAGCTTCTCGATCTGGTCCTTGTAGGTCGGCACCCGCTCCAGCCAGCCCAGCGGCGTGCCCATCGACAGCAGCAGGAACAGCTCGGCATGCTCGGGCACGCGGCTCTGGATGAACAGCGTGGCGCGCTCGGGATCGACGCCGGCGGCGAGCCAGTCGATCAGCATCTCCCAAACGGATTCGCCGATCACCTCCGGCGATTCATAGTGCGTGGTGAGCGCGTGCCAGTCTGCCACGAAGAAGAAACAGGGATATTCGGCCTGGAGCTGGACCCAGTTCTTGAGTACGCCGTGATAGTGGCCCAGGTGCAGCGCGCCGGTAGGCCGCATGCCGGAAAGAACGCGATCGGGAAACATGTCTATCTGTATTTGTGGGAATCGGTGCAGGTACGGGTACGCGTATTCGAGGTCTGCGCCGGCATGGGCGCCGGCGCCGCGGCGCGGCTTACTGCACCAGCGCCAGGATGGGTTGCAGCATCAGCAACACCAGGCTCCTGAGCGCCCCCATCACCGGCTGCATCCACACTTTGGTGATCACGCCAGCCGCCACCAGCGCCAGCACCACGAAGATGCCATAGGGCTCGATGCGCGACACCGCATGCGCGATCCGCTGCGGCAACAACGCGGTCAGGACGCGGCCGCCGTCGAGCGGCGGCACGGGGAACAGGTTGAACGCAGCCATCACCAGGTTGACCAGCACGCCGGCCTGCGCCATCTGGGTGAAGAACGGCTCCGGCACCCTGCCCACCACCAGGCCAACCGCCACCAGCGCCCACAGGAAGGCCTGCAGCACATTGCTGCCCGGGCCCGCCAGCGCCACCCACATGCCATGCCAGCGCGGATTGCGCAGGTGGTCGAAGGCGACCGGCACCGGCTTGGCGTAGCCGAAGACAAACTGCCCGCTGGTCATGAAATAGAGCAGCAGCGGCACCGCGATGGTGCCGATGGGATCGATATGGCGCGCCGGGTTAAGGCTGACGCGGCCCATCGAGTAGGCGGTGTTGTCGCCAAACAGCTTGGCCACGTAGCCGTGCGCGGCTTCATGCAGCGTGATGGCGAACAGGACCGGCAGGGCGTAGACCGCTAGGGTCTGAATCAGAGAAGAATCCATGGGTCACTATTGTACCGGGGCTGCGGCAAAGCGACTGTTCGGTGGCAATCACAGTCCAAAACGCTCGATATCGCCGCGTCCTTGCCGCACCAGCTCGGGCTCGCCGGCGGTCAGGTCGATCACCGTGGTCGGCTGCGCGGGCGCGGCGCCGCCGCAGATCACCAGTTCCAGCAGTTTTTCCAGCCGGGCGCGGATCACCTCCGGCTCGTTGAGCGGGGCTTCGTCGCCCGGCAACTGCAAAGTAGCCGAAATCAGCGGCTCGCCCACTTCGGCCAGCAGCGCCAGCGGAATGGGATGGTCGGGCACCCGCACGCCAATGGTCTTGCGGGCGGGATGCGAAAGCCGGCGCGGCACTTCCTTGGTGGCCTCGAGGATAAAGACGTAGGGCCCGGGCGTGGCGCCCTTGAGCCAGCGGTACTGCCGGTTGTCCACCCGCGCGAAGTTGCCAAGCTCCGACAAATCGCTGCACATCAGGGTCAGATGGTGCTTGTCGTCGATCCCGCGCAAGCGGCGCAGCCGCTCTACCGCGGCCTTGTCGTCGAGCCGGCAGGCCAGCGCATAGCTGGAGTCGGTGGGCAAGGCAATCAGCCCGCCCTGCCCGATGATCTGCGCGGCCTGCTTGATCAGGCGGGATTGCGGGTTGAGCGGATGGATCTCGAAGTATTGGGACATGTGCGGGCCTGGGGCGACCGGCCGCGGGATGGGCGCAAACGCCGCGCGCATTCCAGGCCAGTTCTGCGATGGGGAGAAGCGAAGGGAGCGCATGGCGGGTTCGGGCGGGCTGGGCGCGGGGCGGCCGTTGGCCGGCGCGGCTTACCAGTCATGCCAGACCGGGGTGACCGACGACGGCAGCGGCGGCAGCGAGCCCAGCTCGATCCGTCCCTCGCCCGGCCCGTGGAAGTCCGAGCCGCGCGAGCCCAGCAGGCCATAGTGATGCGCGACATTGGCATATTGGCGGTACTGCTCCGGCGTATGGCTGCCGGTGACCACCTCGACCGCGGCCCCGCCGAGCTGCTTGAACTCGTCGAACAGCGCATCGTGCTGGAGTTGCGTGTAGTTGTAGCGGCCCGGGTGCGCCATCACAGGAATGCCGCCGGCCGCCTGGATCCAGCCCACCGCATCGGCCAGTTTGGCCCAGCGGTGCCCGACATAGCCCGGGCAGCCTTCGCCGAGGTAGTCGTCAAACACTTCGCTGATGGTCTTGCACCGCCCTTCTTCCACCAGCCAGCGCGCGAAATGGGTGCGCGAGATCAGGTCGGGATTACCGACGTGGCGCAGCGCGCCCTCATAGGCGCCCTCGATGCCGATCGCGGCCAGCGCTTCGCCGATGTCCTGCGCCCTGGCGGCCCGCCCGGAGCGCGTGGCTGCCAGGCCATTGACCAGCACCTGGCTGCCGGGGTCGATCTGCAAGCCAACGATATGCACGGTCTGCCCGGCCCACGTCACCGAGATCTCCACCCCGGGCACGTAGCGCATGCCAAGCGCCTCGGCCGCGGCCCGCGCCCTGGCCTGGCCCTTGACCTCGTCATGGTCCGTCAGCGCCCAGAACGCCACGCCGCCGGCATGCGCGCGCGCGGCCACGTCCTCGGGGGACAACATGCCGTCGGACACCGTGGAATGGCAATGCAGATCTGCGTTGATTGCGTGTGAATTTTGCATGCGTCTATTCTACTCTCGCGATAATTCCGCGCTAATCCAACTTCAATCCGACTTTAATACCGCGCCAATGCGCGCCGCGTGGGCTGGCCCACACATCCGCGCCGATAGCCCTGCCGCCAACGCTGGCGTAGGCGGCAGGGCCGGCCCCGCGCGGTATAGTTGGGGCCTGACGACCCTCCTGCCGGGCGCCGCCACGCGCGCCGCCCGCCAAGCCATGCCGACCCAAACCCCTGCTTGCGCCACGCCTGATTCCCGCACCCCAACCGTCCCGGCCGACGTGATCCGCACCGATGTGCTGATCGTCGGCGCCGGCCCGGTCGGCCTGTTTGCCGCCTTCCAGGCGGGTGTGCTGGGGCTGAAGTGCGAGCTCATCGACGTGCTGGACCGCGCCGGCGGACAGTGCACCGAGCTCTACCCGGAAAAGCCGATCTACGACATCCCCGCGGTGCCGGGGTGCCTGGCACAGGACCTGGTCGACCGCCTGCTCGAGCAATGCGCGCCGTTCGCTTTTCCCATGCATTTCAACGAGCGCGCCAACGGCCTGGCCGAGGTCCCGCCCGAAGCTCACGGCACGGCCGGCCATGAGCACCCGCACCGCCTGCTGGTCACAACCGACACCGGCAAGCGCTTCGACGTGGCCGCAGTGCTGATCTGCGCCGGCGCTGGCGCTTTCGCCCCGCAACGCGTGGCGCTGCCCGAGGCCGCCGCGCTGGAAGACCGCCACCTGCACTACGCTGTGCGCGACACCGCGCGCTTCGCCGGCAAGCGCGTGGTGGTGGCCGGCGGCGGAGATTCCGCCCTGGACTGGGCGCTGGCGCTGCGCAAGACCGCGGCGCGCGTTACGTTGCTGCACCGCCGGGAAGGCTTTCGCGCGGCCGACGGTACGGTGGCCGAAATGCGCGCGGCCGTGGCCGCCGGCGAGATGGACTTCGTGGTGGGCATGCTGGGCGCGCTCAAGACCGAGGGTGGCTCCCTGGCCGGGGTCGACATTCGTACCCGGGAAGACACGATCAGCCTGCCTGCCGACGAACTCGTCGCGCTGTACGGCCTCGTCTCCGAGCCCGGCCCGATCGCCCAGTGGGACCTCGACATGCGCGCCGGGCGCATCATGGTGGATACCACCACCTACGAAACGTCCCGCCGCGGCATTTTCGCCGCGGGCGACATTGCCTTCTACCCCAACAAGCAAAAGCTCATCCTCTCGGGCTTCCACGAGGCAGCCCTGGCCCTGCGGCGCGCCTATCACTATGCCTTCCCGGAAAAGGCACTGGTTCATGTGCACACCAGCAACAACGCCACGCTCAAGGAAAAGCTGACGCACGCCTGAGCGCGACAGCCTGCACGGCCCACAGCGTCAGACGCAGAAAGACTCGACCAGCCCGGCCACCACCCGCGGCTGGTCGTGATGCAGCATATGGCCGGCGTCATCGACAATGGCCTCGCGGAAATCGCGAAACGCCTTGAAGCGCTGCTTGAACTCCGCCAGCGGCTGGTCCTTTGCAATGTGGCTGAGCGTTTGCGAATTGCGTGCTTCCACGTGCAGCACCGGCGCGGTGGCCTGCGCCCAGATCGCCATCACCTCGTCGAGCCGGTACAGCACCGGATTGACCATCTTGTGCGCGGCATCGCCCAGGATCTCCCAGCGGCCTTGCGCATTGCGCGCTGACCAGTGCTCGGCCAGGAAGGCGGCGCGGTCATCGGGCAGGCGCGGATTGGTCTTCTGCAGCCGTGCCGCCACCGCCCCCACGCTGTCATAGGAGCGCAACGGCTGGCGCTCGCGCAACTCGTCGAGCCAGCGCGCATAGCGCCCGGGTGCTTGCTCGGCGCGCGTGCCGGTCATGCCAAACCCCTCCAGGTCAACCACGCGGCGCACCCGCTCGGGGCGGATGCCGGCGTAGAAGCAAGCCACGTTGGCGCCCATGCTGTGCCCCACCAGGTTCACCGGCGCGTCCGGCTGGTAGTGGTCGAGCACGGCCTCGAGATCGGCAACATAGTCGGGAAACCAGTAGGACTCGGTGCCGGGGTAGCGCGTAGGCCAGTCGGTCTGGCCAAAGCCGCGCCAGTCCGGGGCGATCACGTGCCAATCGCGTTCCAGCGCGTCCACCATGAACTGGAACGAGGCGGCCACGTCCATCCAGCCATGCAGCAGGAACAAGGTGGGCGCACCGGGCTCGCCCCAGTGGCGCACGTGCATATTGAGGCCGCGCAACGTGATAAATTCCGAGCGCGAGGTTTCTCTGATTGCCATGGTGTCTCCCCGGGTGACTTTTCCCTGATCGTGGCGGACGCTTTCACCCGTGGCAACGGGGAAGCCTAAAAATAGAACGATCGTTCGTTTGCGGATTATAGCGGCAAGCCGGCCCGGCCCGCATCCCGAACGCAACCCAGGAGACCCAGCATGGCCGCATCCGCCCTGCCAGCCAGCCGGCGCGACGACTATCCCGCGCTACACTCGCAATTCCACTGGCATGTGCCCGAGTTTTTCAACCTGGCCGACGCATGCTGCGGCCGCTGGGCGCGCGACCCGGCCACGATGGATCGCATCGCGGTTCACACCGAGCACGAGGACGGGCGCCGCGCCAGCTACAGCTACGCCTTCATCCAGGCCGAGGCCGATCGCCTCTCCCGGGCGCTGCGCACGCTGGGTGTGGCGCGGGGCGACCGCGTGGGCATCGTCATGCCGCAGCGCATCGAGACGGTGATTGCGCATATGGCGATCTACCAGCTCGGCGCCATCGCCATGCCGTTGTCGATGCTGTTCGGCCCGCAAGCCCTGGCGTACCGTCTCCAGCACAGCGAGGCGTGCGTGGCGATTGCAGACGAATCCTCCATCGACAACGTGCTGGCCGCGCGCGCCGAGTGCCCGGCGCTGGCCACGGTGATCGGCGCCGGTGCCGCCGTGGGCCGCGCGGAGCACGACTGGGATGCGCTGCTGGCGGCCGAGCTGCCGGCGTTCACCGCAGTCGTGACCAAGGCCGACGAGGCGGCGGTGCTGATCTACACCAGCGGCACCACCGGCCCGCCCAAGGGCGCCCTGATCCCGCACCGCGCGCTGATAGGCAACCTCCCCGGCTTCGTCTGTTCGCAAAACTGGTTTCCCCAGGCCGGCGACGTGTTCTGGAGCCCCGCGGACTGGGCCTGGACCGGCGGGCTGTGGGACGCACTGATGCCCACGCTGTATTTCGGCAAGACCATCGTGGGTTACCAAGGCAGGTTCTCCGCGCAAACCGCCTTCGCGCTGATGGCGCGTTATCGCGTCACCAATACCTTCCTGTTTCCCACCGCGCTCAAGCAGATGATGAAAACCTGCCCCGCGCCGAGCAAGCACTACCAGTTGCACCTGCGCGCGCTGATGAGCGCGGGCGAAGCCGTGGGGGAAACCGTGTTCGCCTGGTGCCGCGACGCGCTCGGCGTGGTCGTCAACGAAATGTTCGGCCAGACCGAAATCAACTACATCGTGGGCAACTGCACCGCGCAGAACAACGATGGCCAGCTAGGCTGGCCGGCGCGCCCGGGCTCGATGGGCAGGCCCTACCCCGGCCATCGCATCGCCGTGGTCGACGACGAAGGCAGGCCCTGCGCGGCGGGCGAGGACGGCGAGGTGGCCGTGTGCAGCACCGACGCCCACGGCCATCCCGACCCCGTGTTCTTCCTCGGCTACTGGCGCAACGAGGACGCCACCGCCGGCAAGTACCTGGAGCGCGACGGCCTGCGCTGGTGCCGCACGGGCGACCTGGCGCGCATCGACGAAGACGGCTACCTGTGGTACCAGGGGCGCGCCGACGATGTCTTCAAATCCTCCGGCTACCGCATTGGCCCGACCGAGATCGAGAACTGCCTGCTCAAGCATCCCGCCGTGTCGAACTGCGCGGTGGTGCCCTCGCCGGACCCGGAGCGCGGCGCGGTGGTCAAGGCATTCATCGTGCTGGTGCCATCGATTGTGCGTTCGGCGCAGGCCGACGCCGCGCTGGTCGCCGAGCTGCAGCAGCATGTGCGCGGCCAGCTAGCGCCGTATGAATATCCCAAGATCATCGAATTCATCGCGCAGTTGCCGATGACCACCACTGGCAAGATCCAGCGGCGCGCGCTGCGCGAGATCGAAGCCCGGCGCGCCGCGCCAGCCCGCCCGTAGCACTGGCAGGCGGGTGCGGCCGCAAGGCTCGCACCCGCCCCTGTCCCTGGCGCTCAAACCCGCCCTCCAAGCCCCGCCTCCCAGCGTCCGGCCGGCACAACCTGCCGCGCCACGGACAACCGATCGCGCGCATCGATATGCGTCGCCCTCCCGACAGTCAAGTTTTCGCCGAATCTGACGTTAGCAAGGACATGCGGAGCGCATCGCTATGGCGCATCCCATTCGGCAGATCAGACCACACGTTCCAGTCGCAGGAGGGGGCATCCATGCCAGCTCATTTTTTCCGAAAAATTTATAAGATTATTCGTATAAATGCCAATCGGAACCATTCCATTTTCGCCCTTTTAACAAGGGTAATTCCTATACCCCTCAGTAGCATCAGCACGGTGGATAGCAGCACATTCCGCAACCTGACCTAACAGAGTAGTGCAAAAAAAAGGGTTGGGAAAACTCGGATTATCTTGATTGTTTTTCCCAATCTTGGGAAATAAAGTTCCCAAAGAGCACGCAGAAATTTCCCAATGTGCTTCAAGTTAATGACGAACAGGAGATCACGATGAGCACGTTTGCAAGCACCGGCCGCGCCGCCTCCCACCGCTTCGCGCTCCGGCTGCCGTTGGCCCTGGCGAGTGCTTTGCTTTCGGTATCCGCGTGGGCCGCGGATGGCGTGATCTACTTCCGGGGGGCCATCGTCGCGCCGCCCTGCAATACGCAAATCAGCACGAGCGGGACCGCCTCGGTCAATTGCCCGGCAAACGGCACCCATGCCGCGGAGTCCGCCTCCCTGCCGCTGCTGCCTGGCCGGGTCGTCCAACTGGCGGCAGCGCGCGCCTCGGTCGTGCCCGTGCAATTCACAGCAGGCCCCGGTAGCGCCGGCAAGCAGGGCTATGTCGTGGTGACGGAATACAACTGAGCGGCCTGTCCCTCGAGCCACGCCAGCTCATCCTCGTCGAAACCCGCCGCGCGGCGCGCTGCCAGGTTGAAGGGCGGCCGCAGGCGCGGTGCCTGGTAGCGCGCGGCCAGTTCGGCGTAGGTGGCGACGGGGTCCAGGCCACGGCAGGCACACAGCCAGCGGTACCAGCGGTTGCCGATGGCTACGTGACCCACCTCGTCGCGCAGGATGATGTCGATGATGGCGGCGGCCTCATGATCACCGGCGGCTGCGAGCTTGGCGCGCACCGGTGGCGAGGCATCCAGCCCGCGCGCCTCCAGCGTGCGCGGCACCAGCGCCATGCGCGCCAGCACATCGCCGGCGGTCTTGTCCGCCATCTCCCACAGGCTGTTGTGCGCCGGAAAATCGCCGTAGCGCGCATCCAGCGTGGCCAGGTGCTGCGCGAGCAGGCTGAAATGCAGCGCCTCCTCGTCGGCCACGCGCAGCCAGTCCAGGTAGAAGGCCACCGGCATCGCGTCGAATCGCCAGATGACATCCAGCGCCAGGTTGATCGCGTTGAACTCGATATGCGCGAGCGCGTGGATCAGCGCCGCGCGGCCGGCGGGCGTATGGATGGACCGCCTGCGCTCCACCCGCTGCGGCGCCACCAGTTCGGGCAGCGGCGGCCGGCCGGGCAGCGGCAACTCGGCCGCGATCGCCTCGCCGATGCCCAGGGCCTCCGGCGCCATGGCCTCGGCCGCCAGCCGCATCCGGCGCGTGGCCGCGGCCTTCTCGTGCGCGTCGCTCAGGCAGAGGATGGCAAGCGCCTGGCGGCGCAAGGACGGCGCCGCCACGCCGGATAAAGCGCCAGGCGCGGCACCGCGATCGGGGTCAGGGGCGCCAGGAGACGCGGCATCGGGTAGGTTTGCTGGCATAAGCGTAAAATCCGGTTTGCCGCCATTGTAGGGCCCGGCAGGTGGCACCCTATGCCAGCAGGCCCGCCCACGACCCTTTAAAGCCCGGCGGCAAACCCCATATACCCATACGAACTTGTGCAGGAGACCCCATGGCGCTTTACCAGCTCGGCGACGTTGCCCCCACCATCGATCCGGATGCCTACGTGGCGCCGGAGGCCACCATCATCGGTAACGTGATGCTCAAGGCACGTGCCAGTGTATGGCCAGGCGTGGTGATCCGAGGCGACAACGAGCCGATCGTGGTTGGCGAGTCCAGCAATGTGCAGGAAGGCACCGTGCTCCACACCGACCCCGGCTGCCCGCTGACCATCGGCGACAAGGTCTCGATCGGCCACCAGGCCATGCTGCACGGCTGCACCGTGGGCGAAGGCTCGCTGATCGGCATCCAGGCGGTGATCCTGAACCGTGCGGTGATCGGCAAGGAGTGCCTTGTCGGCGCCGGCGCCGTGGTCACCGAAGGCAAGGTGTTCCCGGACCGCTCGCTGATCCTCGGCGCGCCGGCCAAGGTGGTGCGCGAGCTCACCGAGCAGGACGTAGCCAACCTGTATCGCAATGCCGAGACCTACGCCACCCGCCAGGCCATGTACAAGACACAACTCAAACGCATCGACTAAGCGACCAAGGCGCCGCGCCAGCGGCTCCGATTTACCGACGGATCATCGTGACTGACACCACCACCCCTGACACCCTGCAGAAATTCCTGTTCGACGCGGCCCCCGTGCGCGGCGAGCTGGTACGCATGCAGGCCACCTGGCAAGAAGTGCTGCGCCGCAACCATTACCCCACGCCGGTGCGCCGGCTGCTGGGCGAAATGATGTCGGCCGCCGCCCTGCTTTCGGCCAACCTGAAGTTCAACGGCGCGCTGGTGATGCAAGTGCACGGCGATGGCCCGGTGCGCATGCTGGTGGTGGAGTGCTTGTCCGACCTGTCGATGCGCGCAACGGCCAAGCTGGCCGAAGGCGTGACGCTGGCCGACGACGCCACGTTGGCGGATCTCGTCAACGTCAGCGGCCACGGCCGCTTCGCCATCACGCTGGACCCGCAGGACAAGCTGCCCGGGCAGCAGCCGTACCAGAGCATCGTGCCGCTGGCCGACAAGCATGGCCCGATGACATCCATGACCGCCGTGCTCGAGCACTATATGCAGACGTCCGAGCAGCTCGACACGCGGCTATGGCTGGCCGCCGACGACAAGGTCGCTGCAGGCATGCTGCTGCAAAAGCTGCCCTCCTACGGTGGCACGCTGGAAGGCCACGCCGAGCGTGAGCCCGCGCAAGTGGGCGAAACCGGCGCGCCGCTGGCGGACACAGCCCGCGCGCAGGACCTCGACACCTGGGACCGTGCCTGCCAGCTCGGCGCCACGCTGAAGGACGCCGAACTGCTTGCCGAGACGCCGGACACCTTGCTGCGCCGCCTGTTCTGGGAAGACCTGGAAGCCACCGGCCTGCGTGTGTTCGAGCCGCTGACCCCGCACTTCCAATGCTCGTGCTCGCGCGCCAAGGTGGCGGGCATGCTGCAGAACCTGGGCCGCGTGGAGATTGAAGACATCCTGGTGGAACGCGGCGAAGTGGAAATCCAATGCGATTTCTGCGGCCAGCAGTACCACTTCGACCCGGTCGATTGCGCGCAGCTGTTCACGCCGGTCCCCGTGGCTACCGGCGCCGGCGACGGCGCGGGCCAGCAGCACTGAGCGGCAACGCGCGGGACGGCGATGCGAGCGACGGTGCAAGCCATGATGCGAAGCGCAACGGCAGGAACCTTTCTGCCCTGCGCCGGGGTCCAAGCGTCAGCGCCCCACCAGAGTCAGGGAATCATCATGTCCGCTTTGTCCTCTCACCCGTGCGCCACAATCAGCGCCATGCTGCTTGGCGCCGTGCTGGCCTGCGGCGGCTGCGCCCAGTTGCCGCGCGACCTCAACGGCTCGCCGCCGACGGCCCGCCTGGCGCCCAACGCCGTGCCGCCGCCTCCCGTCACCGCGGAAGACATCCAGAAGATCGGCGAGCTGAACCGCCAGGTACTGCGCGAGCAGGATGCCGCGATTGCCCGCCAGCAACAGGCGCAAGCCATGGCGCGGGCGGCAAGCTACTATGCCTATCCCTCGCCTAGCTGGAACCTGTATTACGGCGGCTGGGGCGGCGGGCACTGGGGCGGCGGAGTCGGATTCAGCAGCCCGGGATACCGGGGCTGGGGCTACGGTGGCTATCCGTACTGGTGGTAAGCAGCGGTAAGCGGCCGACGAAACTGGTGCGGCAAGCAACCAAGGACGCGAGCATGCTTCATCCATGCCGTTGCGGAGCAACGGCGGCAGACGCTACGAGATAGAAAACGGGAAAGACGCCAGTCAGTGGCGATTGAATGCCGGGGAGTTCGCCGGAGGCGGCAGCGGCGGCGTGGCGCTGACCTTGGGGGCCGGTGCCACGAACTGCACGAACACCTCGCCATCCTTGACCATGCCCAGCTCATAGCGGGCACGCTCCTCAATGGCGCCGGTGCCATCCTGCAGGTCCTTCACTTCCCCTTCCAGCTTGGCATTGCGCAGCTTGAGCGCTTGGTTGTGCGCGCTCTGTTCCTGCACCTGCTTGTCCATATCCCACACACGCAGCCAGCCGCCCTTGCCCAGCCATAGTGGATACTGGATGGCGAGCAACAGCACAAACAACAGCAACGAGATCAGGCGCATGGATTCTGGCGCTTAAGCGAAAAAAGGAAGTTGCGTCATGCGCCGGCCACGGCATCGTGCGCGGCCGGCGCATGGCACGAGCTTAGCGCAGATTGTAGAACGCGCTCTTGCCCGGGTAGCTGGCGATATCACCGAGATCTTCCTCGATGCGCAGCAGCTGGTTGTACTTCGAGATACGGTCCGAACGCGACAGCGAGCCGGTCTTGATCTGGCCGGCGTTGGTGCCCACCGCGATATCGGCGATGGTGCTGTCCTCGGTCTCGCCCGAACGGTGCGAGATCACGGCCGTGTAGCCGGCGCGCTTGGCCATTTCGATGGCGGCGAAGGTTTCGGTCAGGGTGCCGATCTGGTTGATCTTGATCAGGATCGAGTTGCCGATGCCCTTTTCAATGCCTTCCTTCAGGATCTTGGTGTTGGTGACGAACAGGTCGTCGCCCACCAGCTGCACGCGCTTGCCCAGCTTGTCGGTCAGCACCTTCCAGCCGTCCCAGTCGCCTTCGCCCATGCCGTCCTCGATCGACACGATCGGGAACTTGTCGCACAGGTTGGCCAGGTAGTCGGCGAACTGGGTCGAGGTCAGCTTCAGGCCTTCGCCATCCAGGTGGTACTGGCCTTCGGCTTCGTGATAGAACTCGGTCGCCGCGCAGTCCAGCGCCAGCAGCACGTCTTCGCCAGCACGGTAGCCAGCCTTCTCGATGGCCAGCAGGATGGTGTTCAGGCACTCTTCGTTGGAAGCGAAGTTGGGGGCAAAGCCGCCCTCGTCGCCAACCGCCGTGGACATGCCCTTGTCGGACAGGATCTTCTTCAGTGCGTGGAACACTTCAGCGCCGCAACGCAGGGCTTCACGGAAGCTCGTTTGCGACACCGGCATGATCATGAATTCCTGGATGTCCAGGCTGTTGTTGGCGTGCGCGCCACCGTTGACGATGTTCATCATCGGCACCGGCATCTGCATCGCGCCCGACCCGCCGAAGTAGCGGTACAGCGGCAGGCCGGCTTCTTCGGCAGCGGCGCGGGCCACGGCCATCGACACGGCCAGCGTGGCGTTGGCGCCAAGGCGGGCCTTGTTGTCGGTGCCGTCGAGGTCGATCAGGGTGCGGTCCAAGAAGGCTTGCTCGGAAGCGTCCAGGCCCATGATGGCTTCGGAGATTTCAGTATTGATATGCTCGACCGCCTTCAGCACGCCCTTGCCGAGGTAGCGCGACTTGTCGCCGTCACGCAGCTCGATGGCTTCGCGCGAGCCGGTGGATGCGCCCGACGGCACTGCCGCGCGGCCCATCACGCCGGATTCGAGCAGGACGTCGCACTCGACCGTCGGGTTACCGCGCGAGTCGAGAACTTCGCGACCGATGATATCTACGATTGCACTCATGGATTCCTCTTGGACTGTTGATGCTTGATGACTTCTTACTACACGGGCGCCATGCCCTGGACTACCGCTGGCTACAGCTGACCGAGCTGGCTGACGCCTAAGCCTTAAGCGCCTTCCACCACGATCATGTTCATGCGCGCGGCGTGCTCGCGCGACTTGCGCGCGGCGCGGTATTCCTCGCTGTCGTGGAACGACTTTGCCGCGTCATAGCTGGGAAACTTCAGCACGACCACGCGCGTCGGGGCCCAGTCGCCCTCGAGCTTCTCGGTCTTGCCGCCGCGCACCAGTACCTCGGCGCCATGCACCTTCATGGCATGGCTGGAGAGCACTTTGTACTCTTCATACTGCTGGGGATCGGTGACATCGACGTGGGCAATGATATAGCCGCTGGCCATGGCGTATCTCCGTGTGTTCTTATGATGTTGATTCTACTTGGCTGATCATGGCCGCCCGATGACGGCCATGACCGCGGTGGCACGGCAAGCTCAGGCGCAAGCCGCCGGCCAGCCGAAATTGTCTTCCAGGAAGCCGTTGCGCTTGACCAGGGTGTCCAGGTCCTTGAGCACCGACAGCAGTTCCTTCATGCGCGACAGCGGCACGGCGTTGGGGCCGTCCGACATGGCCTTGCTCGGATCCGGATGGGTTTCCATGAACAGGCCCGCCACGCCAACCGCCACGGCGGCGCGGGCCAGCACCGGCACGAACTCGCGCTGGCCGCCCGAGCTGGTGCCCTGGCCACCCGGCAGCTGCACCGAGTGGGTGGCGTCGAACACCACCGGCGCGCTGGTCTCGCGCATGATCGCCAGTGAGCGCATGTCCGAGACCAGGTTGTTGTAGCCGAAGGAAACGCCGCGTTCGCAGGCCATGAAGCTGTCTTCCGGCAGCCCGGCCTCGCGCGCGGCATCGCGCGCCTTGTCGATGACATTCTTCATGTCGTGCGGCGCGAGGAACTGACCCTTCTTGATATTGACGGGGCGGCCGCTCTGCGCGCAGGCACGGATGAAGTCGGTCTGCCGGCACAGGAAGGCCGGCGTCTGCAGCACGTCGACCACGGCCGCCACCGGCTTGACCTCGTCGATCTCGTGGATGTCGGTCAGCACCGGCACGCCGATCTCGCGCTTGACGGTGGCGAGGATCTCGAGACCCTTCTCCATGCCCAGGCCACGGAAGGTCCGGCCCGACGAGCGGTTGGCCTTGTCGAACGAGGACTTGTAGATAAAGGGAATGCCAAGCTCGCTGGTGATCGCCTTGAGCTCACCGGCCGTATCCAGCGCCATCTGCTCGGACTCGATCACGCACGGGCCGGCGATCAGGAAGAAGGGCCGGTCCAGGCCGACGTCAAATCCACAGAGTTTCATCGCTAATCTCCTGCTTGCGGTGCCGGGGCTTAGCCCGCCTTCTTCTGCTGGCTGGCCAGCGCCGCTTCCACGTAGGCCTTGAACAGCGGATGGCCATCGCGCGGGGTGGAGGTGAATTCCGGGTGGAACTGCACGCCCACGAACCACGGGTGCAGGCTTTCCGGCAGTTCCATCATCTCGGGCAGGTCTTCGGTCGGCGTACGGGCCGAGATCACCATGCCCGCCTTTTCCAGCGTCGGCACGTAGTGATTGTTGACCTCGTAGCGATGGCGATGGCGCTCGTTGACTTCCGGGCCATAGATCTGGCTGGCCTTGGTCCCGGCCTTGACCGGCACGCGCTGCGCGCCAAGGCGCATGGTGCCGCCCAGGTCGGACTCGGCGGAGCGCTGCTCGACCTTGCCTTCGCGATCCACCCACTCGGTGATCAGCGCGACCACCGGATGTTCGGTTTCCAGGTTGAACTCGGTCGAGTTGGCATCGGCCATCGCCGCCACGTGGCGCGCGAATTCGATCACGGCCAGCTGCATGCCCAGGCAGATGCCCAGGTACGGCACCTTGTTCTCGCGAGCGTACTGGATCGCGCGGATCTTGCCTTCCGTGCCGCGCTTGCCGAAGCCGCCCGGGACCAGGATGGCGTCCAGCGGCTTGAGCACTTCGAGGTGACCGGATTCGAGCTCTTCCGAATCGATGTACTCGATGTTCACGCGGGTGGCGGTGTGCATGCCGGCGTGGCGCAGCGCTTCGATCAGCGACTTGTAGGATTCGGTCAGGTCGACATACTTGCCCACCATGCCGATGGTGACCTCGTGCTGCGGGTTTTCCTGGGCATTGACCAGGCGCTGCCACATGGAAAGATCGGCCGGTTTGGGATCGATACGCAGCTCCTCGCAGATCAGGCGGTCGAGGCCTTGCTCGTTGAGCATCTGCGGGATCTTGTAGATGCTGTCCACGTCCCACACCGAGATCACGGCTTCTTGCGGGATATTGGAGAACAGCGAAATCTTGGCGCGCTCTTCGTCCGGAATCGGGCGGTCGGCGCGGCACAGCAGCGCGGTCGGCGAGATGCCGATTTCACGCAGCTTCTGCACCGAGTGCTGGGTCGGCTTGGTCTTGAGCTCGCCGGCGCTGGCAATGAACGGCACCAGCGTCAGGTGCACGAAGGCGGCGTGGTTGCGGCCCATGCGCAGGCTCATCTGGCGCGCGGCTTCCAGGAAGGGCAGCGACTCGATGTCACCCACCGTGCCGCCGATCTCCACCAGCGCGACGTCCGCCTTGCCACCGTGCGACGCAGCCGCGCCGCGCTCGATGAAGGCCTGGATTTCGTTGGTGATGTGCGGGATCACCTGCACCGTCTTGCCGAGGTACTCGCCGCGGCGTTCCTTGCGGATCACCGATTCGTAGATCTGGCCCGTGGTGAAGTTGTTCGACTTGCGCATCTTGGCCGAGACGAAGCGCTCATAGTGGCCAAGATCGAGGTCGGTTTCCGCACCGTCTTCCGTGACGAACACTTCGCCATGCTGGAAGGGGCTCATCGTGCCGGGATCGACGTTGATGTAGGGATCTAGCTTGAGGAGGGTGACTTTGAGGCCGCGCGACTCGAGAATGGCCGCGAGCGAAGCAGCAGCGATGCCCTTGCCGAGAGAAGAGACGACACCACCGGTGACGAAGACGAATTTGGTCATAAACCGAGCTTGCCGGGGAAATCGGGATTATACATGAGAGGCCGCCTGCTGCAGCGCCGCATTTGCGACAAGTCGCCTTGCCCGGCAGCCGCTGAGACGCTTTCGCCGCTTCGCACTCGCGTCCGCGCCGCCGCCCGATCCTGCCCCGCCTACGGACGCGCGAAGGTGGCGCCGTCGCCCCGCATTTGCCCGACCAGATCGCGGATCAGCCCGGCGGTCTGCCCGGGACGCTCCATCGGATACAGGTGCCCGCCCTCGATAAAGCGCAGGCGCTCGCCCACCAGCTTGCGCGTGGCGCCGAGCCCGCATTGCCGCACTTCGCGCGAACGCGTGCCGGCGACAAAGCTGACCGGCACCGGCGCGCCGCGCGCCACGCGCGCGCCCAGGCTGGTGGGCAGCGTGCGGTAGATCTGGTACTCGATCTCGCGCTCGAAGCGCAGGCGGCGTTCGGCGTCGTTGCCGGTCGGCTCCGTGCCATGCATCGCATAGTCGCGCAGCACCTCCTCGTCCCACGACGCGAACACCGGCTTGGAGCGGAAATGCGCCCACACCGCCTCGGCATCCGGCCAGTGCGTGCGCCGCCGCCGGGTCGCGGCAGCCGGGCTGGGCCGCTCATCCAGGCCGAAGCGTTGACCGGCCTTGAGCAAGGCGGCGCGCCACCCGGCAATCACGGGCGAATCCAGCATCACCACGCCGCGCACCCACTGCGGGCGGCGCAGCGCGGCCATCAGCGACAGGAAACCACCCAGCGAATGCCCCACCAGCCACACCGGCTCGCGGTACTTCTGCTCGATCGAAGCCAGCAGCTCATCGACCAGGTGCGGCCACTCGCGCGTGACCGGGAATTTCGGGTCGTGGCCATAACGGTCCACGGCGCGGATCTCGAAATCGTCTTCCAGCGTTCCGAACAGCTTGCGGTAGGTACTGACCGGAAAGCCATTGGCGTGCGAAAAATGCAGAATGTCGCGCATCGGGGTATTCGCAGCGCGCCCTCAGTCCTGCGTGCCGGCACGTTCGCGCGTGGCGCGCACAGGCTGGCCCCAGCGGTCGCCCGCGCCCTGGCGCGCCAGCGGAAACTCGGCCGGCGCGTTGGCATCCCACTCCGGATCGTTGATCTCGCCGAAGACCTGGCGCAAGCGTTGCCCCCAGGTATCGCGGATCATGCGGAAGTAGGCGTTCTTCTCGTCAATGTTGACAAAGCGGGTCACGCGCAGCGAATCGCCTTCGTAGACCAGCAGGTCCAGCGGCAGGCCTACCGAGATATTCGACTTCAACGTGGAGTCCATCGAGATCAGCGCACACTTGGCTGCCTCGCCCAGCGGCAGCGTCGGCTCGACCACGCGATCGATGATGGGCTTGCCGTACTTGGCCTCGCCGATCTGAAAATAGCAGTTCTCGGGGGTGGCCTCGACGAAATTCCCGGCGGCGTACACATGGAACAGGCGCACGCGTTCGCCGCGGATCTGGCCGCCGAAGATCAGGCTCACATTGAACTCGATGCCGGCCTCGCGCAGCGCGTGGGCGTCGTGCTTGTGCACCTGGCGCACCGCGTCGCCAACGATGGCGGCCGCCTCGAACATATCGCGCGCCGTCCACAGCGAGCGCTTCTCATCGCGGCCCTCCGCCAGTATCTGGCGCACCGCCTGGCTGATCGCCAGGTTGCCCGCGGTCAGCAAGACCATCACCCGGTCGCCCGGCTCCTCGAACACGGTCATCTTGCGAGCGGTCGAGATCGCATCGACACCGGCATTGGTGCGCGAATCGGAAAGGAACACCAGCCCGGCATCCAGCCGCATGGCTACACAGTACGTCATGATCTTGTCTTGTAATGGTGCACATTCACGCCTGGCGCTTCGCCAAGCCTGTCGCCCGGGCCAAGGCCGCATTCTAGCGCCGCGCCGGTGCGCCCGGAAACGTGCGGCACGCCCGTTTTTGGTGCACGGCGCACCACTTCATTCACTGCAACGGCGCAATGGCGATCTCGACCGCCAGCCGCTCGCCGCTGCCACCTTCGCGAATCCCGCGCACCGGTGCAGCCATGCGATAGTCACGCCCGACCGCCAGCCGGATATGGCGCGCGTCGCTCAGGCAGCCGTGGGTCACGTCGATGCTGCACCACAACTCCTTGCCGGCATCCACGCAGACATCGGCCCAGGCATGGCTAGCCAATTCCGACGCGGCCGGGTCATAGAAATAGCCGCTGACGTAGCGCGCCGGCACGCCCAGGGCCCGGCAGCATGCCACCATCACCTGCGCGTGGTCCTGGCAAACCCCGCTGCCCAGTGCGAATGCGTCGCTGGCCGAGGTGTCCACATCGGTGCTATCTGACCGGTAGCGCACCCGCCCGGCGATGCCATTGGCCAGCGCCAGCAGCGCGGGCACCGTCGCCCCCGCCGCCAGGTAGGGCGCGGCAAAATGCACCATCTCCGGCTTGGCGGCGGTCAGCGGCGTGCCGCCAAGGTAATACAGCGGCGACACACGCGCCTCGCCAGCCGGCGGCGCATCGCAAAAGAACGGCCCGTCCGCATCCATTGGCGGCGTGACATCGACCACGCCGCTGGCCTCGATCACCAGCGTATGTGCTGGCCCGGCCACAGTGAAGCTGTGCACGATATTGCCGAAACCGTCACGCGCCTCGGACAGGTTGCCGGGAACGGACAATTGCCATTCCTGCACGGCCTGCAGCGGGCCCGAGCGCGGCGCGAGCCGCAGTTCGTGCACGCTGCGCAGGACCGGCTCGGCATAACGGTAGACCGTCTTGTGGTGAATCTTGTATTTCATGATGTGGCGAGGCCGGCACAACCTCCCCACTTCATATAGGTCAGGCAGCGAGCAGCGGCACGAGGAAATCCCGGCTGATGCCGTTGCCGAGGTCGCCGATGCGCTCCAGGAAACTGGTCAGGTAAGCATGCAGCCCGACGGCGAAGATGTCGTCGATGCGCGCATATTTCAAATCGGCGTGGAGTTTACCAGCCTGGCGCTCGGTCTCCGAAGAAAGGTGGTTGCCCACCAGCGCCAGGATCGACACCACCTCGTCCATGCTGGACACCAGCGAGCGCGGCATGTCGGGACGCAGCACCAGCAGTTCGGCCACGCGCTCGGGCGTGATCACGGTGCGATACACCTTGCGGTACACCTCGAATCCCGACACCGAGCGCAGGACAGCCGCCCAGTGATAGAAATCGTTGGCGTCGCGATTGGGATCGCTATCGTCGACCGTGCTGGCCTGGAACTTCACGTCCAGAATCCGCGCGGTATTGTCGGCGCGTTCCAGGAACGTGCCCAGCCGCATGAAGTGGAAGGCATCATCCTTGAGCATGGTGCCAAACTGCACGCCACGGGCAAGGTGGGAGCGGAACTTCACCCACTCGAAGAACTGCGAAGGATCCTCGCGCAGCACGCCGTCGGCGATCATGCGCTGCACGTCGAGCCAGGTGGTGTTGATGGTCTCCCAGACCTCGGTGGTCAGCGAGCCGCGCACGGCGCGGGCGTTCTCGCGGGCCGCGCGCAGGCAGCTCATGATGGACGAGACATTGGTCATGTCGCGCACCATGAAGTCGATCACGTCGTCGCGCGTAAGCAGGCCGTACTTCTCGTCGAACACCGTGGTCAGCTCGGAGATATCGAGCATGGCCCACCAGCCTTGCTCCGCCACTTCCGCGGATTGCGGCAGCAGCGAAGTCTGGTAGTTCACGTCCAGCATGCGCGCGGTGTTCTCCGCGCGTTCGGTATAGCGCGCCATCCAGAACAGATGGTCGGCGGTGCGGCTAAGCATGGTCAGTCCCCTCGTACAGCGCTGTTCGCCCGCGCGCCGCCGGCAACGCGGCTGCCAGCGCGGGAATCACAAACAATCCTTGCGTGCGCCGCGCGTCAGCGCTCCAGCACCCAGGTGTCCTTGGTGCCCCCGCCCTGCGAGGAGTTGACCACCAGCGAGCCTTCGCGCAGCGCAACGCGGGTCAACCCGCCCGGCACCATGCGCACATCCTTGCCGGACAGCACGAACGGACGCAGGTCGATATGGCGCGGCGCGATCCCCGACTCGACATACGTCGGGCAGGTGGAAAGCGCCAGCGTGGGCTGCGCGATGTACTGCTCGGGACGCGCGCGCACGACCTCGCGGAACGTATCGATCTCCGCGCGCGTGGCGGCAGGCCCCACCAGCATGCCGTAGCCGCCGGCCCCGTGGGTTTCCTTGACCACCAGTTCGCTCATGTGGTCCAGCACGTACTGCAGGTCGTCCGGGCGGCGGCACATGTACGTCGGCACGTTGTTGAGGATCGCTTCCTCGCCAAGGTAGAAGCGGATCATGTCGGGCACGTAGGGATAGATCGACTTGTCGTCGGCCACGCCCGTGCCAATGGCGTTGCAGATGGTGACGTTGCCCGCGCGGTAGACCGAGAGCAGCCCCGCCGCGCCCAGCGTGGAATCCGAGCGGAACACCAGCGGGTCGAGGAAGTCGTCGTCGACCCGGCGGTAGATCACGTCGATGCGCTGCGGCCCCTGGGTGGTGCGCATGTAGAGGTGCTCGTCCTGTACGAACAGGTCGCTGCCCTCGACCAGTTCCACGCCCATTTGCTGCGCCAGGAAGGCATGCTCGAAGTAGGCGGAGTTGTACATGCCGGGCGTGAGCACCACCACCGTGGGATCGGCGATGTTCTGCGGCGAGACGCCGCGCAGCATGTCGAGCAGCAGGTCGGGATAGTGCGCCACCGGCGCCACGCGATTGCGCGCGAACAGGTCCGGGAACAACCGCATCATCATCTTGCGGTTCTCCAGCATGTAGGACACGCCGGAGGGCACGCGCAGGTTGTCTTCCAGCACGTAGAACTCGCCCTCGCCAGCGCGCACTACATCGATGCCCGCCACATGGGCGTAGATATCACGGGGCACGTCGATGCCGAGCATCTCGGGGCGGTACTGCGCGTTGTTGTAGATCTGGTCTGGCGGGATCACACCGGCGCGGATGATGTCCTGCCCGTGATAGATATCGTGGATGAAGCGGTTCAGCGCCGACACCCGCTGGCGCAGGCCGCGCTCGAGCGTTGCCCACTCGCTGGCGGGGAAGATGCGGGGAATGACATCGAACGGGATGGTTCGTTCGGTGCCGCTGTTGGACTCGTCTTTTTCACCGTAAACGGCAAACGTGATGCCCACGCGCCGGAAGATGAGATCCGCTTCGGCGCGCTTGTTGTCCATGGTGCCTTCGGACTGGCGCGCCAACCAATCCGCGAACTGCTTGTAATGCCCCCGCACGGCACCTGCCGGCAGGGACTCGCCCGCGTGGATTGCTGCTGCCACGCCATCTTGCCAATCGAGCATCTCGTCGAAAAACCGCGCCGCCATGATGGCCGTTCCCCCATGATTTGGGTGCCGCCCAAACTGCCGGCTATCCCGTTTTGATTGGCTTGTTGTTCCCGGCACAGCACCTTGAGATCACCACCCGAGGCCCGGCGGCTTGGCCGCGGACCATCTCGTCATGCTTCGAAGTGCTGTCCCTATAGGATACCTATGACCACGAAAGCCGCAAGCGGCAGGCATTCGCGCCATCAAACATGGATAAGCAAGATGTCTGCCAGCCTTCGCTTCGGGCCAGCCTTGGCATCGGTTCAGCGGGCGATCGCCGCGCTTTTTTCTGCCTGCACTCCGGCCAGGATGCGCTGCACCAGCGCCTCCGGCGTCTGGCGGATATCGAGCACCAGGGCGTCGCGCGGCTCCTCCAGGGTCTCGAACTGGCTCTGCAGCAGGGCGGGATTGAAGAAGTGGTCGCTGCGCTCGGCCAGGCGGCCGCCAATGACCGTAGCATCGCCCTTCATGTAGACAAAGGTCACGCCGCCATCGGCGGGCGTCAGGCGGTCGCGGTAGGTTTGCCGCAGCGCGGAACAGGTAAAGACGTGGGTGCGCCCTTCGGCGCGGGCCGCATCGATCGCCGCGCGCATCGCGGCCAGCCAGGGCCAGCGGTCGTCGTCGGTCAGCGCGATGCCGTTGTGCATCTTCGCCTTGTTGGCGGCGCTGTGGAATTCATCGGCATCGTGGAAGCCGCATTGCAAGGTCTTGGCCAGCAACTGGCCGACCGTGGTCTTTCCGCTGCCGGAAACGCCCATCAGGATGTAGATCATGTCTGCTCCAATGATCATGTTCGGATGGTTTTCCCATCCTTGTCGGTAGTCCCCGCGCCGGCGGCCGGTCGGCTCCGCAAGCGTTCAGCCATGAAGCCATGATAGGACCCGCATGGGCCGGCTCGGGGTCGTCTCCGCCAGCCATCGGCTGCCGGGGACACAAATGACACAAATTTAAGGGGCGCTGCCTATTGTGCGACGGCCGCGCCCGTTTGGACAGCGCCGGGCGCGTCGGCCTCGGAGAGGTCCAGCGCGCTGCCGCCCTCCTCCGCGATCCGCGCGTTGCGGCGGAACAGCCCGAACAGGCCCCGGCCGACGCTGAAATTCGTAAAGGCGTCGTCCGGCAGCACGGCTGAAGCACGCGTGGCCAGGTCGCCGTCGCCATTCGCGGCGCCAAGCCATTCCAGCGTGCCTGCCACGGCGTCCACGCGGATCCGGTCGCCGTCACGCACGCGCGCCAGCGGGCCGCCGGCAAGTGCCTCAGGCCCCACATGAATGACCGCCGGCACCTTGCCAGAAGCGCCGGACATGCGGCCATCGGTCACCAGCGCAACCTTGTAGCCGGCGTCCTGCAGCGAGCCCAGCACCGGGGTGAGACGGTGCAGTTCTGGCATGCCGTTGGCGTTGGGTCCCTGGAAACGCACGACCGCGATCATGTCGCCCGTGAACTCGCCGGCTTCGAACGCGGCTTGCAATTGCTCTTGCGAGTCGAAGACGCGTGCCGGTGCTTCGATCACCCGATGCTCATCCGCCACCGCCGACACCTTGATCATGCCGCGGCCAAGATTGCCTTGCAGCAGGCGCAAGCCGCCCTCGGTGGAGAACGGCTCGGCCGCAGTGGCCAGCACCGTGGCATCACCGCTGACGGCGGCGCCGTCGCGCCACTGCAGCACGCCGTCGATCATCACGGGCTCTTGCGTGTAACGGGCCAGGCCACGCCCGGCCACGGTTTCCACGTCCTCGTGCAGCAACCCGGCGCTGAGCAGCTGGCGAATCACGTAGGCCACGCCGCCCGCGGCGTGGAAGTGATTCACGTCGGCCGAGCCGTTGGGGTAGACACGCGCCAGCAGCGGCGTGATGCGCGAGAGGCGGTCGAAATCATCCCAGTCGATGAGGATGCCCGCCGCGCGCGCCATCGCCACCAGGTGGATGGTGTGGTTGGTCGAGCCACCCGTGGCCAGCAGGCCGACCACGGCATTGATCACCGCGCGCTCGTCGACGATGCGCGCCAGAGGCAGGTAGTCGCCGCCCCGCGCCGTCAGGGCCAGCGCGCGTTGCGCGGCGGCGGCGGTGAGCGCGTCGCGCAGGCCGCTGTCGGGATGCACGAAGGCCGCGCCCGGCATATGCAGGCCCATGATTTCCATCAGGAACTGGTTGCTGTTGGCGGTGCCGTAGAAGGTGCATGTGCCGGCGCCGTGATAGGCCTCGCACTCGGCCTCCAGCAAGGCTTCGCGGCCAACCTGGCCGGTTGCGTATAGCTGGCGCACGCGCGCCTTTTCCTTGTTGGACAAGCCCGTCGACATCGGCCCGGCCGGCACGAACACCACCGGCAGGTGGCCGAACTGCAGCGCGCCCATCAGCAGGCCCGGCACGATCTTGTCGCACACGCCCAGCATGACCGCGGCATCGAAGGTGTTGTGCGACAGCGAGACCGCCGTGGCCATCGCAATGGCATCGCGCGAAAACAGCGACAGTTCCATGCCGGCATTGCCCTGCGTGATGCCATCGCACATCGCCGGCACGCCGCCCGCCACCTGCGCCACGGCGCCAACGGCACGCGCGGCCTCCCGGATCACGCCGGGATAACGTTCGTACGGCTGGTGGGCCGACAGCATGTCGTTGTACGCGGTAACGATGCCGAGGTTGGCAGCATGCTCGACCCGCAGCTTGAGCTTGTCGTGCGTGGGCAGCGCGGCCATGCCGTGCGCGAGGTTGGCGCAGGACAGCCCGCGCAAGGGGCCCAGCTCCTGCTGGGCGCGTTCGCAACGCGCGAGATAGGCGGCGCGGCTGCGCTGGCTGCGCGCGATCACGCGCTCGGTGACGGCGTGGACTTCGGCGTGGAGGGCTTTTGACATTGGGGGGAGTTCCTGGTCGTGATGCCTGATCGTATCCGGGAGGACTGGGGGGACTTGCGGTCGCTATTGTTTGTAGATTTTCTACATTATATCGAAAGCCAATTTGAAAACACCATGCGCGCACATCACAAAGCGTTTTATTCATGGCATATTTAGCGCACATAGGTGAAATCCCTACCCGGTAGTCACGTTGAAGCCGCGATGACCCCGTCTCTGATTATGTAGAATATCTACATGCCGCTCGATCCGTCGAGCCACGGATTCCGGGGCCAAAGCCAGAACAACTCCCCGGCACAGACAGCCCATCCCTGCCCTACCATGCGCGACCGAATTCTTGCCGTCTACGACACGCTTCGCCCCTCCGAACGCCGCCTTGCCGACTATGTCGCCCGCCACGGCGCCAGCGTGATCCGCTTGTCGATGCCCGAGCTGGCCGAGCGCGCAGGCGTATCCCAGCCCACCATTGCGCGCTTTTGCGCGGCGCTGGGCTACGACGGCTTTCGCGAGTTCAAGCTCCAGTTCGCCCAGAACGTGGGCGGCGGCACGCCCTTCGTGCACCAGGACGTCAAAGCCGAGGACCGCCCCGCCGATATCGCCGGCAAGGTGTTCGACCGCACCATCGCCACCCTGATGACCGTGCGCAACGCATTGTCGGCAGACCAGATCGAACATGGCATCCAGCTGCTCGCCGCAGCCAGGCGCATCGAGTTCTATGGCTGCGGCAACTCGGGCATCGTCGCCCTGGATATCCAGCACAAGTTCTTCCGCCTCGGCATGCCGACCGTTGCCTACTCGGACTCGCACGTCTTCAGCATGTCGGCGGCGCTGCTCGGACCCGGCGACGTGGCCGTGCTGGTCTCCAACAGCGGGCGCACGTGGGACATGCTGGCCGCCGCCACGCTCGCCCGCGCCAGCGGTGCCAGCGTGCTGGCGCTGACCCACAGCGGCTCGCCGCTGGCCGCGCTGGCGGACGTCTGCGTGTTCTCGGACGTGGAGGAAGACAGCGAGGTCTACACGCCGATGACCTCGCGCATCTGCCACCTGGTGCTGGGCGACGTGCTGGCAGCGGGCGTCGCCCTTGAGCGCGCCGACACCGTCTCCGCCGGCCTGCAGCGCGCCAAGGCGCACCTGCGCGAGCGCCGCATCGCGCAGGCCGAGCCCGCGCATCTCAGCGAGGCGCAGGCGGCGCCGCGCGCCAGTAGCGCCGCGCGTGCTGGCGGTAGGCCTGCAGCGCGTAAGACTCGCCGCGCGTCGTAAGCTGGACCGCGCCGGTCTCGTCGCTGCGATAGCGGGCGATCTCGTGCGAACCGTAGCGGTCCCAGATCTCGGGCCGGGGATGCCGGTGGCGGTTGCGGTAGCCCACCTGGAACAGCGCGACCTCCGGTGCCACCACGGCCAGGAACGCGCCGCTCGATGAGGTGTTGCTGCCGTGATGCGGCACCTGCAGGAAATCCGCGCGCAAGTCTTGCGTCGACAGGCGTGCCAGCAGCGCCGCCTCGTCACGCCGGCCGATATCGCCGGTCAGCAGCAGGCTGCGCGCGCTGCCCGCCACCTTGAGCACGCAACTGCGCGCATTGCTGTCGATGGCGGCATTCTGCGCGATGCCCGGCAAGGGATGCAGCATGGCAAAGCGCACGCCATCCCACTCCCACTGCTGCCCCGCCTCGCAGGGCTGCGCTTCCAGGTGCGCAGCGCTCGCCGGCGGTACCAGCAGCCGATGTCCCGCCGGCGCGCCAGATAGCAGGCTGTCCACCGGCAGCGCCGCCATGATGTCGCGCGCACCGCCAGCATGATCCGCGTCTTCATGGCTGATCACCAGCGTGTCCAGCCTGCGCACCCCAGCGCCGCGCAAGAACGGCACGATATCCCGCGCGCCGGCGCTGTTGCCCAATTCGCCACGCGCGGCACCCCAGCCGTAAGCCGGCCCGGCATCGTAGAGCAGCACGCGCGAGCGCGTTTCCACCAGTACCGCCGTGCCTTGCCCGATATCGATCGCGGTGGCGCGAAACTCCCCGTGCGCCACCGGCTGCCGCCCCGCCAGCACCATCGGCAACAGCAGTACCACGCCATGCAGGCGCGCGCGCAAGCCACAGGGCACGGGGGCCAGCAACAGCAGCGAGCCGAGCACCGCCAGCGCCAGCGCCGCCGGCCCGGCGCGCGCGGCCTGCCACACCGCCCACGGCGGCGCCGACAGCCACTCCAGGCCCAGCACCAGCCAGTGCAGCAGCAGATGCGCGGGGCTGAGCAGCCAGCCCGCCAGCGGCGCGGGCACCGCCGCCGCCAGCAAGGCCATCGGCGTCACCAGCAGGCTGACCAGCGGGATCGCCGCCGCATTGGCCAGCGGCGAAATCACCGAGACCTGCTGGAACAGCAGCAAGGTCAGCGGCACCAGCCCGATCGTGACGGACCATTGCGTGCGCGCCGCCTGCGCAAGGCTGGCGCGAACACGCTGCCAACGCGTCAGCGCGGACTGATTGGCGGGTTGCGCCGCGGCCAGGAAGATCACGCCCACCGCGCCGAACGAAAGCCAGAACCCGGGCGACAGCACAGCCCAGGGGTCGAGCCCGATCGCCACGAACGCCGCCCAGGCCAGCACCAGCGAGGCCGGCGGCGTGCGCCCGCTCCAGAGTGCCAGCGCCGCCACCACCAGCATCGACACGGTGCGCAGCGCCGGCACCTGCATGCCCGCCAGCAGGCCGTAGACGAGGGCTGCAATCACCGCGCCCACCAGCGCGGCGCGCCGCGCCGGCCACCACAGCGGCAAGGGCCGCGGCAGCCATCGCCCGAGCCCGAACGAATGCCGCCACAGCCAATGGACGAAGCTGGAGAACAGGCCGGAAATCATGGTGATATGCAGGCCGGAAATGCTGATCAGGTGGCCGATGCCGGTGCGTGTGAACAAGATCCAGTCCCGCTGCTGGATGCCGTGCTGATCGCCAACCACCAGGGCCGCCAGCACCGGAGCGAAGCGGGCATCGGCTGGCAGGCTTTGCAAGACGTGATCGCGCACCTGCGCCCGCCATCGCGCGATCCGCCACGCGAGCCGTTCGCCGACAGCGTCCTGCGGCTCGCCGATGGCATCGCGCACGTAGCCAGTCGCGCCAAGCGCGGCCGCCATCAGCCAGAATTCGTAATCGAAGCCATGCGGGTTGGCCAGGCCATGGGGCTGCCGCAAGCGCACGGTGAAGACGTAGCGCTCGCCCGGGCGCAAGCCGGCCGGGGCATCGTCCCAGCCCAGCAAGACGCGGGGCGGCATGCCCGCCGCATCGTCAAGCGCGAACACGAAGCGCTGGCCGCGCGCGGCCTGCGCCGGCAGCCCGGCCACCACGCCACTCACCTGCAGGTCGACCCCTTCCAGCCCAGGCGCCAGCCGCTCTGCCAGACGAGCCTCGGCGCGCCACGCCGAACAGCCGAAACCAGCCAGCAGCGACAATACGATCCAGGCCACCCGCGCCCAGCCAGGCCGGCGCGTGCGCAGGCACAGCGCGAGCGCGGCCGCCAGCAGCCCGGCAGCCGCCAACACCCACGCCGCGCCGCCACGCGGCAGCGAGCCTTGTTGCTGCAGCCACCAGCAGCCCGCCACGAAGGCGAGCAAGAACAGACGCATGCGGACTCCCCCAACGGGCAGATGGGATATCGGATGCGTCTGCTTATACGGCCGTTACCGGCCGCCAGACTCGTCAGGATGAAACGGATTGGTTGCCGATTGTTTCGGCCGGGGCCAATGCAGGCAATGCCGGGGGAAACATGGTTGACGCGAACGCGCCCAGCCGCGGCAAGGCCGCCACGGAGTTGCGCCACATCGCCTGCGCCAGCGGCGCGGCATCCAGCCCGCGCAACTCGCCCAGCACGCGCGCCACGCCGGCCACTTCGGCAGGCGTGTTGCGCGCCTTGTGCTGCTCGCCGAACTGGTCGTCGGACAGCCAGGCGGGCGCGATGTCGGGTGCGTCGGTTTCCAGCACGATGGCGTCGAGCGGCAGCTCCGCCGCCAGGCGCCGGATCTGGTTGGCGCGGCTGAAGGTCAGGTTGCCGCCGAAGCCCAGCTTGAGGCCCTGGTCGATAAATCCCCGCGCCTGCTGCACGCTGCCGTTGAAAGCATGGGCAATACCCTGGCGCACGCCGATGCGGCGCAACTGGGCCGCCACCTGGTCCTGCGACTTGCGCACATGCAGCAGCACCGGCAAGTCCAGCTCGCGCGCAATCTTGAGTTGCTCGGCATAGATCCAGGCCTGGTGCGCGGCATCAAGGCCGGGCACGAAGAAATCGAGCCCGATCTCGCCGATGCCGACGAAGCGCGGATCGGCCAGCGAGGCTTGCGCCTCGTTGCGCAACGCATCGAGGTCGGCCTGCCCCGCGCCCGGCGTGCACAGCGGATGGATCCCCAACGCGTAGACGCAGCTAGCGTGGCGATGCGCCAGCGCCCGCACCGCGGCAAAATTCGACACGGCCACCGCCGGCAGCACGATGCCCGTCACCCCCGCCGTGGCAGCGGCGGCGGCAACGGTGTCACGGTCGGCATCGAATTCGCCGGCGTCGAGGTGGCAATGCGTATCGATCCACATGGCGGGTTCCGCTGGTTCAGCGCTCGCGGTGGATATGCCCATCGCGCAATCGCAGCACGCGATCGCAGCGGCTGGCCAGGTCGAGGTCGTGGGTCACGATCACAAAACTGGTGCCCAGCGTGCGCGACAGTTCCAGCATCAGATCGTAGACGCCGCCCGCGGTATGGTCGTCCAGGTTGCCGGTGGGCTCGTCGGCCAGCACGCAGGCCGGGCCGCCCACCAGCGCGCGGGCGATCGCCACCCGCTGGCGCTCGCCGCCGGACAGCTCGCCGGGCCGGTGCTGCGCCCGGTCGCCCAGGCCCACGCGCTCCAGCACCGTCATCGCCGCCGCGCGCGCCTCGGGCTGGCGCAGCCCGCGGATGCGCATCGGCATGGCCACGTTATCCAGCGCGGTGAACTCGGGCAGCAGGTGGTGGAACTGATAGATGAAGCCCAGCTCGCGGTTGCGCACGATATTGCGCTCGCTCTCGCGCAGCGCGGTGAAAGGCCGGCCCTTCAAGGCGACCCGCCCGCTGTCCGGGTTGTCGAGCCCGCCCAGCACATGCAGCAGCGTGCTCTTGCCGGAACCGGAAGCGCCCACGATGGCGACTTTCTCGCCCGCATCCACCCGGACATCCACGCCCTTGAGCACGGTCACGTCCAGGCCGCCCTGGCGGAAACGCTTGGTCAGGCCCTCGGCCAGCAGCACCGGCATATCCGAGCCGGCCTTGCCAGCGGCGTCTGCGGCATTGCCGGCCGGTGCGGCGTGCATCAGGGTTTCACTCATAGCGCAGCGCCTCCGCCGGGTTGACGCGGGCAGCACGCCAGCTTGGGTAGAGCGTGGCCAGGATGGACAGCACAAAGGAGACGATACCGATGGTCGCAATGTCGTTCACGCGGGGATCCGAGGGCAGTTCGCTGATGAAATAGATGTCGCGCGGCAGGAACTGCACATGCAGCAGCCGTTCGATAAAGGGCACGATCACATCGATGTTGAAGGCGATCAAGGCGCCGCCGGCAACCCCCGCCAGCGTGCCGATAAAGCCGATGGCAACGCCCTGCACGATAAAGATCTTGGTGATCGAGCTCGGCTGGGCGCCCATGGTGCGCAGGATGGCGATGTCAGCCTGCTTGTCCGTCACAGTCATGACCAGCGTGGACACCAGGTTGAAGGCCGCCACCGCGATGATCAGCGTCAGGATGATGAACATCATGCGCTTCTCGGTCTGCACCGCGGCAAACCAGTTGCGGTTCTGCTTGGACCAGTCCCGCAGGTAAAGCTCGCCCGAGAGCGTGCCGGCCAGTTCGTCGGCCACCTGGGGGGCGCGCTGCATGTCCGTCAGTTTCAAACGCACGCCGGTGGGCCCGGCGAGGCGGAACATGGCTTCGGCGTCGCGGATATTGATCAGCGCCAGCGCGTTGTCGAACTCGAAATGGCCGGACGAAAACACGCCCACCACCGTGAACTGCTTGAGCCTCGGCAGCACGCCGGCCGGCGTGATGGTGCCCTGCGGCACCACCAGCGTGACCTTGTCGCCCACCTGCACGCCCATCGCGTTGGCCAGCTCATTGCCCAGGGCGATGCCGAACTCGCCCGGAAGCAGGCGCTCCATGCTGCCACTCCGGAACTGCTTGCCGATATCGGAAACCTTGGGTTCTTCCGAAGGCTCGACCCCGCGCAACAGCACGCCGCGCACGGCGTCCTCGCGAGTCAGCATGGCCTGCGCGGCCACATAGGGCGCAGCACCGATCACTTCCTTGTTGCGCATCGCCTCGGCGGCGGTCTTCTGCCAGTCGGGCAGCGCCCCGGGGCCGACCACCTCGATGTGCGACAGCACGGAGAGCATGCGATCCCGCACTTCTTTCTGGAAACCGTTCATCACCGACAGCACCACGATCAGCGCCGCCACGCCCAGCGCAATGCCGAGCATGGAAATCATCGAGATAAAGGAAATAAAGGTGTTGCGGCTGGCGCGCTTGCTTGCGCGGGTGTATCGCCAACCGATCTGCCACTCGTAAGGAAAGTTCAAGAGGGTTCCTGTTGTTAAGGAGAAACGCCGGCGCCACACCGCCGACGCCGCTGATGACTTGCTGGCCGCACACCCGGGGCGCCGCTCGCGCCACTGTCGCAACCGGGCCGGGGACGATATTTCCGCCGTCAGCCAGCCGCAAGTTTACAATCTCGGCACCATGATGACGCACCTGACCCTGATTGTGCCCTTTTCTGTCCCGCCCGGCGCCGCGATCGACGCCGACGGTGGGGGTAACGACGCCATGCTCGAAGCCTTGCTGCGGCAGTTGGAGTTGCCGGCGCTGGGAAAGTTGCTCACGCGCGCCAGCCCCGGCCCGCGCGAGCGGCACGACGACCCCTTCCTGCGCGCGCTGCCGCATGAGCGCTGGCTGGCCGGGCGCGCTGGGCTCGACACGGCCCGTGTGCCCAGCGCCCCGTACATGCGCCTGGCCGACACGACCGCCGCCGGCAACGGTGCCACGGCGGACGATGGCCAGGCCTGGGCCTGCCTGCAGCCGGTGCATATCCATGCCGCGCGCGACCACCTGGTGCTGATCGACCCGGCTCAGCTGCATATCCGGGCCGAGGAGTCCGCCGCCCTGCACGCCGCAGTGGCGGCGCTGCTGCAGGAATCCGGCATTGTGCTTGAAACACCGCACCCGGCGCGCTGGTACATCCCGCAAGCCGTGTTCGGGCCACTTGTGGCCGCCAGCCCGCTGCGGGCCACCGGCCGCAATATCGATGTGTGGATGCAGGCCGGCGAGCGCGCCCGCGACTGGCGCCGGATCCAGAACGAAATCCAGATGACCTGGTACGACCATCCGGTGAACCAGGCCAGGGAAGCTGCGGGAGAGTTCTCCGTCAATTCGGTCTGGCTCCACGGCGGCGGCACCCTGCAGCCGGTGCCGCGCCTGGCAGACACGGTACTGACCGGCGACGCCTTCCTGCGCGGCGTGGCGCTGGCCGGCGGCGCGGCATGCCAGCCCCAGCCCCCGTGCTTCAAGGCAATCCAGGCGATGCAGGGCAGCGCCATGGTACTGCTGGACGACGCCATCGAGTCCCATATCGCCCAGGACTGGGGCCTGTGGATCGAGCGCATGCACACGCTCGACGCCGAATGGTTCGCGCCCGCCCTGGCCGCCCTCGAAGCCGGGCAGTTGCAGGCGGTCACGCTCATGCTGTCCGGCGACAACCACTACGCCGAGTTCACCGTGCGCCGCGCCGACCTGCGCAAGTTCTGGCGCGGCCTGGGCCAGCGCGGCGACTGGCGCGCGCTGCTGTCCGACCTCGCCTATGCCGCCTGATCCCCTGGTTTTCCGCAAGACCCCGCAATGACAAAAATCGCTGTTCGCTCTTTTTCCACCGAGCACGCTGGCAAGCTGGCCGGGTTCGGCCTGCATCCCACGCTGGCGCGCATCCTCTCGGCACGCGGCGTGCGCGAGCCGGCCGAGCTCGCCACCGAGCTGCCCGGCCTGGTGCCGCCGGCGGCCATGAAAGGCATCGACCACGCGGCCACCTACCTTGCCGACGCCATCGCCGCGGGCCGGCGCCTGCTGATCGTGGCGGACTATGACTGCGACGGCGCCACCGCCTGCGCGGTGGGCGTGCGCGGTTTGCGCATGCTGGGGGCGCGCATCGACTACATCGTGCCCAACCGCTTCGAGTACGGCTACGGCCTGACCCCGGAGATCGTGGCCCTGGCCGCCAAGCAGCAGCCGGATGTGATCGTGACGGTGGACAACGGCATTGCCAGCGTCGACGGCGTGGCGGCGGCCAATGCGCTCGGCATCGACGTGGTGGTGACCGACCACCACTTGCCCGGCGACCAGTTGCCCGACGCGGCAGTGATCGTCAACCCCAACCAGCCCGGCTGCGAATTCCCCAGCAAGAACCTGGCGGGCGTGGGCGTAATGTTCTACGTGCTGCTGGCCTTGCGTGCCGAACTGCGCCGCCGCGGCGTGTTCGACGCGCAGACCCAGCCGCGCCTGGACGCCCTGCTGGACCTGGTTGCGCTAGGCACGGTCGCCGACGTGGTCAAGCTCGACAGCAACAACCGCATCCTGGTGGCACAGGGCCTGAAGCGCATGCGCGCCGGCCGCATGCACGCCGGCGTGGCCGCCCTCTTCCGCGCCGCCGGGCGCGAGGCTACGCGCGCCAACACCTTCGACCTGGGCTTTGGCGTGGGCCCGCGCCTGAACGCCGCAGGGCGGCTGGCCGACATGTCGCTCGGCATCGAATGCCTGCTGACCGACGACGCCAACCGCGCCTGGGAGATCGCCCAGGAACTCGACGGCATGAACCGCGAGCGGCGCGATATCGAAGCTGGCATGCAGCAAGAAGCCTTGCAGATCCTGGAAGGCCCGCTGGGCGCGCTGGACCCGGCCGCGCGCTTTACCGTCAGCGTGTTCAACGACACCTGGCACCAGGGCGTGATTGGCATCGTGGCCTCGCGGCTCAAGGAAAAATACCACCGCCCCACCATCACATTCGCCCCGGGCGACGAAGACACGATCAAGGGATCGGGCCGCTCCATCCCGGGCTTTCACCTGCGCGATGCGCTGGACCTGGTGTCCAAGCGCCATCCCGGCCTGCTGAAGAAGTTTGGCGGCCACGCCATGGCGGCCGGCCTGACCCTCAGCGCCGACAGCTTCGGGCTGTTCATGGAAGCGTTCGAGGCGGTGGGGCGCGAATGGCTGAGCGACGAGCAGCTGGCGCGGGTGATCGAGACCGATGGCGACATCGAGGATGCCTGCTTCAGCCCGGAATTCGTCTCGCTGCTGGAGCAGCAGGTCTGGGGCCAGGGCTTCCCGGCGCCCACCTTCTGCGGCGAGTTCGACGTGCTGCGCCAGAGCGTGCTCAAGGGCAAGCATCTGAAGCTGCAGCTAGGGCGCGGCAGCCAGCGCTTCGACGCGATCTGGTTCAACCATGCGGAGTCGCTGGGCGCCAGCGCGCTGGTGGCCTACCGGCTCGACAACAACACCTTCAACGGCATCACGCGGGTGCAGATGGTGATCGAGCACGCGCAGTAGCGCGCCTGGCTGGCGGGTGGCTTAGCCGCGCGACGGCAGCAGCCCCGCCGGATCCACCGGCTTGCCGTTGTTGCGTACCTCGAAATGCAGCTCGCTGTCGGCCGTGCCCATGCGCCCGACCTCCTGTCCGTTGGCTACCTGCGCGCCCTCGCTGACCGAGGGCTTGTCCAGGTTGCCATACACCGTCAGCCAGTTGTCGTCGTGCTTGATGATCACCAGCATGCCATAGCCGCGCAGCTCGCCAACGTGGATGGCCTTGCCGGCGGCGGCCGCGCGCACCACGCTGCCGGGCGCCGTGTTGATACGCAGGCCCTTGCTGGCAGGTGGCCCGTAGCCGGCGGTCACGCGGCCGTCGGCCGGCCATTGCAGGCGGATGCTGGTGGCGGGCGCGCGCGACGGCGCGCTGTTGTCCACCCGCGGGGTGTCCCCGACCGCCACCGGGCCGTTGCCAGCAGCCGTGCCGGCGCTGGCGCCAGCCGGCGGGCGGACCCGCAGCAGTTGCCCAACTTCGATCCGGTCCGCGCTGGGCAGCTGGTTCCAGCGCACCAGGTCGCGCACCGAGCGCTTGTGCCGCCGGGCCACGGTGTACAAGGTATCGCCGCTCTGCACCCGGTAGTAGCCATCCGGCGCGGGTTCGCTGGCCAGGGTGCCGCAGCCGGCGGCCAGGCACGCCGCAGCAGCGGCGGCCAGCAGGCCAAGCGCGCGGCGCCGCGCGTTCGTCTTGTCGTGGTTGCTTTGCTTCATCACGTACTTATCGTCCCTCCCTGTCCTTAGCTTGAAGCCTGCCGGGTGGCCGGCCTTGGGCCGACGGCGCGTTCGAGTCTGCCATGACGCACCCGCAACTGTAGACCCTCCAGGGAGCAAACCGTTCGAAATCGCGCAACAGATGCGATCAGGGCCGGGGCAAAAGCCCCCGATCCGCTATAATTCAAGGTTTTGAAAGCGCAGGAACATCATGGAAGCAGAACGCCTCAACGCCATCTCCGGTGCCATCTCTGATCTCCGTTCGCGAACGGAAGATCTACGGGGGTATCTTTGACTACGATGTCAAAGTAGGACGACTCGACGAAGTCAACGGCGAACTCGAGGATCCCGAGGTCTGGAACAACCCCAAGCGGGCCCAGGATCTCGGCAAGGAAAAGAAAATGCTGGAGGGCGTGGTCGGCGTGCTCGGCAAGCTCACGGACGACCTTAGCGGTGCCGACGAGCTGTTTGAGCTCGCCCGCGAAGAAGGCGACGACGACACGCTGGAAGCCATCGAGACCGACGTTTCCGGCTTCGAGGCCATCGTCGCCGACATGGAATTCCGCCGCATGTTCTCCGGCGAAATGGACCAGGCCAACGCCTTTATCGACATCCAGGCCGGCGCCGGTGGCACCGAAGCCTGCGACTGGGCGTCGATGCTGCTGCGCCAGTACCTGAAGTATTGCGAACGCAAGGGCTTCAAGGCCGAAGTGCTGGAAGAGTCGGAAGGCGACGTCGCGGGCATCAAGAGCGCCACGATCAAGGTCGAGGGCGAGTACGCGTTCGGCTACCTGCGCACGGAAACGGGCGTGCACCGCCTGGTGCGCAAGTCGCCGTTCGATTCGTCGGGCGGCCGCCACACGTCGTTCTCGTCGGTCTTCGTCTACCCCGAGGTCGACGAATCGTTCGAGGTCGACGTCAATCCGGCGGACCTGCGCGTGGATACCTACCGTGCCTCCGGCGCGGGCGGCCAGCACATCAACAAGACCGATTCGGCCGTGCGGATCACGCACATCCCGACCGGCATTGTGGTGCAGTGCCAGAATGACCGCTCGCAGCACCGCAACCGCGCCGAAGCCATGTCGATGCTGAAGTCACGCCTGTATGAGCACGAAATGCGCAAGCGCCAGGCCGAAGCCGACAAGCTGGAGTCGTCCAAGACCGATGTGGGCTGGGGCCACCAGATCCGCTCGTACGTACTGGACCAGAGCCGCATCAAGGATCTGCGCACCAACGTGGAAATGTCCAACACGCAGAAGGTGCTGGACGGCGACCTGGATCCCTTCATCGTAGCCAGCCTGAAGCAAGGGCTGTAACCACGCAGCGGCGCCACGCCGCCGCCACGCGCCCCCGGCAAGGATCGGCGTGTGGCGGCGGCAGGTGCGGCCACTCACCTGCCGGGACAATCTTGACCATGACCGCAGCATCGACCGCAGCAACGCATCTGATCATCATCACGGGCACCTCGCGCGGGCTCGGTGCCTCGCTGACGCAGGCAATGCTCAAACCGGGCAACCGCCTGGTATGCGTGTCCCGCAGCCGCAATCCCGAGCTGGAACGGGCGGCGTCCGCCAGCGGCGTCAAGGTAGCCTGGCACTTGCAAGACCTCTCCCAAGCCGGCCCGTCGGCAACCTGGCTTGGCAGCGTCCTCGATGTCGTCGAGGAAACGCTTGCCAGCGTCACGCTGATCCTGAACGCGGGCATGATCGATCCGATCGGCCCCATCGCCAACCTGCGCGAGCCGGCGCTGGTGCAGCATCTGCTGACCAACCTGGCCACGCCGATGACCATGACCGCGGCCTTCCTCTCGCACACCGAGCGCTTTGGCTGCCCGCGCAAGATCCTGGCGATCTCCTCCGGCGCGGCGCGCCGCCCGGTCGAAGGCTGGAGCGCATATTGCGCCGGCAAGGCGGGCCTGGACATGTTTGTGCGCTCCATCAACGCCGAATACGCGCAGGCGCCGGCGGAACGCGCCGTGCGCGCGGTAGCGCTGGCGCCGGGCGTGGTCGATACCGGCATGCAGGCCACCATCCGCAACGCCGACTTTGCGCAGGTGCAGCGCTTCCGCGACCTCAAGGACAACGATCAGCTGGCCTCGGCCGACGACACCGCGCAGCGTATCGCTGCGTACCTGGAGCGGCCTGACTTCGGCAGCACCGAGCTCGACGACATCCGCAATACATGAACCTCGCGCGGGCCTGGCCCGAGCGACTCACCAAGACATCATGACCGAATCCAACCGCGCTCCCGCCGAGACCAACGTCCCGGCCGCAGCCGACGAAAACAAGATCATCGCGGAACGGCGCGAGAAGCTCCAGGCCCTGCGTCAGCAAGGCCCGGCCTTCCCCAACGACTTCCGCCCGACCCACCAGGCCGCCGCGCTGCACACGCAGTACAGCGAGACCGAGCAGGCCGTGCTTGAAGCCACCCCGGTGGAAGTCGCCATCGCCGGGCGCATGATGCTCAAGCGCGTGATGGGCAAGGCCAGCTTTGCCACCGTGCAAGACGGCTCGGGCCGCATCCAGTTCTACATCAGCCGCGATGCGATTGGTGAAGACGTGTACGCTGCCTTCAAGAAGTGGGACCTGGGCGATATCGTGGCCGCCCGCGGCACGCTGATGAAGACCAAGACCGGCGAGCTGTCGGTGGCGGTGACCGAGCTGCGCCTGCTGTCCAAGAGCCTGCGCCCCCTGCCCGGCGACTACTACGGCCTGGCCGACCAGGAACAGAAATACCGCCAGCGCTATGTGGACCTGATCGTGTCGCCGGAAACGCGCGCCACCTTCCGCGCCCGCACCAACGCCATCAGCTCGCTGCGCCGGCACATGGCCAGCAACGACTTCATGGAAGTCGAAACGCCGATGCTGCACCCGATCCCGGGCGGCGCCACGGCCAAGCCGTTCATCACCCACCACAACGCGCTGGACATGCAGATGTTCCTGCGCATCGCGCCCGAGCTGTACCTGAAGCGCCTGGTGGTGGGCGGTTTCGAGCGCGTGTTCGAGATCAACCGCAACTTCCGCAACGAGGGGGTGAGCCCGCGCCACAACCCTGAGTTCACCATGATGGAGTTCTATGCAGCCTACACGGACTACCGCTGGCTGATGGACTTCACGGAGGACCTGATCCGCCAGGCCGCGATCGACGCGCGCGGCAGCGCCGTGCTGACCTACCAGGACCGCGAGCTGGACCTGTCCAAGCCGTTCCATCGCCTCACCATCACGCAGGCCATCCAGAAGTTCGCGCCACAATATACCGACGCGCAACTGGCCGACACGGAATTCCTGCGCGCCGAGCTGAAGAAGTTCGGCATCAATACCGGCGCCCCGCAATTCCTCAACGCAGGCCTGGGCACCCTGCAACTGGTGCTGTTCGAGGAAACCGCCGAAAGCCAGCTGTGGGAGCCGACGTTCATCATCGACTACCCGGTGGAAGTCTCGCCGCTGGCGCGCGCCTCGGATACCCAGCCGGGCATCACCGAGCGCTTCGAGCTGTTCATCACCGGCCGCGAGATTGCCAACGGTTTCTCCGAGCTGAACGACGCCGAAGACCAGGCCGAGCGCTTCCGCAAGCAGGTCGACCAGAAGGATGCGGGCGACGAAGAAGCGATGTACTTCGACGCCGACTACATCCGTGCGCTGGAATACGGCATGCCCCCGACGGGCGGCTGCGGCATCGGCATCGACCGCCTGGTGATGTTGCTGACCGACAGCCCGAACATCCGCGACGTCATCTTGTTCCCGCATCTGCGCCGCGAGGACTGACGCGGCGCGGCGGCCTCGCCGGGCCGCCTCGCACAGCAAAAAGCCCCACCGATTTTTGGTGGGGCTTTTTGCTTGTGGCTGCGAGCTTGTTACAAACACAGCCCGGGAAGGCCATGCATTTTCACCGCCAAGCCTATGATTTAACAGAAGATTTCAGCCTACAGAAACTTACAAATTCAAACGGAAAATGGCAGTGAATTGGGCCAAACTAGGTCCATCGAATCGCTAGCCATCAGTACCGCTGACCGGCTGCGTTTTGCGAGGAAAATAATATGTCGAATCCGACCTTGCACCAATCCAACGAGCCAGCCATGCCCGCTTCCCTGCCCACCCAACGCCGCCTGCATCCGCTGGTCGGCGCCGCCGCGGTAGCCATCGTGATCGCCAGCCTGACAGCGGTCGCCGCCATGACCGGCGTGCTGCCTACCAGCAAGGCCATGCAGGGATCGCAGCAGTCCCCGACTGCGCCTGTCGCCGGCAATGGCACCGTCAACGGCACCATCAATGGCGCCGACACCGCGCAACTGCCGGCGCCGGGTAGCACCACGCGGCCGCCCGAGGCCGCGAACCTGGCGCAGGCGCCCGTCACCCCGGCCGCACCGGCGCCAACACCGGCACCCGCTGCACGCCGCGCCCAGGAGCGCAGCAGCGCCAGCCGCGATGCAGGCTATGGCCCCGCGACCAGCCGCAACGACAATGGCGCCTATGCTGAACGCCAGCCGGCGCAAGGCAGCGCGTATGCCGGCCGCGTCGTTGCCATCACCCCGATCGAAGCACCCAAGCCGGCCAGTGGCCTGGGCGCCGTCGGCGGCGCGGTCATCGGCGGCCTGCTCGGCAACCAGATCGGCAAGGGCAATGGCCGTATCCTGGGCACCGTGGCCGGTGCCGTGGGCGGCGGCTTTGCCGGCAACCAGATCGAGAAGACCGTGCGCAAGGACACCAGCTACCAGGTCCGCGTGCAGATGGACAACGGCAGCCACCGCACCTTCACGTATCAAGCCGACCCGGGCGTGCAGATCGGGGAACGTGTGCACATGCAGGATGGCCAACTGGTCGCTGGCTGAGCCGGCATCCGCAACAGCGAAAAAAAACCGCGGAAAACGCGGTTTTTTTCGTTCCAGCCCTTATTCCGCTTCTTCAATCCAGGCGGATTGAATCGCCTCCAGGATCTTCTCGCCCGAGCGATCGGCCACATCGGCAAAGCCGTCCAGTTCCATGACCCAGCGGTGCAGGTCGGTGAAGCGGATGGTGGTGGGATCCACGTCCGGGTACTTGTCGTACAGGGCGGCGGCGATGTCGTAGGTGTCGGTCCACTTCATGGGTATTCTCTCCGGTCAGTTCTGGTCAACTCTGGTCAGGCGAGCAAGTCGGCGAGCGCGCTGCGCTCAATGCTCTTCCTTGGCATGGTTGATCGTGTACTTGGGGATCTGCACGGTGAGGTCGCTGTCGGCCACCAGGGCCTGGCAGGACAGGCGCGAGTTGGGCTCCAGGCCCCAGGCCTTGTCGAGCAGGTCTTCCTCTTTCTCTTCGGCCTCTTCCAGCGAGTTGAAACCCTCGCGCACCACCACGTGGCAGGTGGTGCACGCGCAGGACTTCTCGCAGGCGTGCTCGATCTCGATGCCGTTGCCGAGCAACGCGTCGCAAATGCTGGTACCGGCTTTGGCTTCGAACACGGCCCCTTCGGGGCAGAGTTCGACGTGGGGCAATACGATGATCTGTGGCATGGAATGTCCTGGATATGGATAGGGTGCGATTGGCCTCGGGGATCAGCCCAGGTCCTGCACCTTGCGGCCGGCCAGCGCGCTCTTGATCGAGCGGTCCATCCGGCGGGCAGCGAATTCGTCGGTGCCGTGGGACAGCGCTTCCACCGCTGTCTTGATGGCGTGGTGATCTTCGCCTGCGGCAATGTCGCTAGCGGCCGTGATCAGGCGTTCCACGTCGGCACGCTCCTCGGCCGAGAGCAGGTCGCCATCGAGTTCGAGCGCGCGGCGCGTGGCTTCGATGAGGCGCGCGGCGTCCACGCGTTCCTCCGCCAGCGCACGGCTCTTCATGTCGTGCTCGGCTTCACGGAAGCTGTCCTGCAGCATGCGGGCGATCTCGTCGTCGGCCAGGCCGTAGGACGGCTTGACGGTGATGGTCGCCTCCACGCCGGATTGCGTCTCGCGCGCGAAGACCGACAGCAGCCCGTCGGCGTCAACCTGGTACGTCACGCGAATGCGTGCCGCGCCGGCCACCATCGGCGGGATGCCACGCAACTCGAAACGCGCCAGCGAGCGGCAATCGCTCGCCAGTTCGCGCTCGCCTTGCAGCACGTGGATGGCGATGGCCGTCTGGCCGTCCTTGAACGTGGTGAATTCCTGCGCGCGGGCGACTGGGATGGTGCTGTTGCGCGGAATGATCTTCTCGACCAGGCCACCCATGGTTTCCACGCCCAGTGACAGCGGAATCACGTCCAGCAGCAGCCACTCCTCGCCGGGAGCGCCGTTGCCGGCCAGCAGGTTGGCCTGCATGGCCGCGCCCAGGGCCACGACCTTGTCCGGGTCGAGGTTGGTCAGCGGCGGCTGGCCGAAGAAGTCTCCCACCGCCTTGCGGATGGAAGGGATGCGGGTCGCGCCGCCAACCAGCACGACGCCCTTGACCTCGTCCGCCGCGACGCCGGCATCGCGCAGCGCCTTGCGCACAGGCGACAGGGTCTTTTGCACCAGCGGCGCGGTCAGCTCGACAAAGGTCGAGGCCGACAGCGTCAGGTGCACGATCTCGCCACTGTTCAGCACGGCATCGATCACGGTCGAATCGGCCGCCGACAACGCTTCCTTGGCCGCGCGGGAGCGCACCATCAGCAGGCGCATATCCTCGGCAGACAGCGGTTGCAGGCCAGCCTGCTCGACGATCCAGCACATCAGGCGCTGGTCGAAATCGTCGCCGCCCAGGGCGGAATCGCCGCCGGTGGCCAGCACTTCGAACACGCCCCGGCTGAGCTTGAGGATGGAGATATCGAAGGTGCCGCCGCCGAGGTCGTACACCGCGTAGATGCCCTCGGAAGCGTTGTCCAGGCCATAGGCGATGGCTGCCGCGGTCGGCTCGTTGAGCAGGCGCAACACTTCAAGGCCGGCGAGCTGCGCGGCATCCTTGGTAGCCTGGCGCTGGGCGTCGTCGAAATAGGCGGGCACCGTAATCACCGCGCCGACGAGTTCGTCGCCGAGCGAATCCTCGGCACGCTGGCGCAGCGTGGCCAGGATTTCCGCCGAGACTTCCACCGGACTCTTCACGCCGGCCGCGGTCTTGATCTGCACCATCCCGGGCGCGTCGACGAAATCGTAGGGGCTGTGCTCGATATGCGCGACGTCGCGCAGGCCGCGCCCCATGAAGCGCTTGACCGAGACGATGGTGTTCTTGGGGTCGTGCACCGCTTCTTCCTGCGCGCGGTAGCCGATCTGCGTACCCTTTGGCAGGTAGCGCACGACCGAAGGCAGCAGCGCGCGGCCGCTTTCGTCGGTCAGGACTTCGGGAATGCTGTTGCGAACCGCTGCCACCAGCGAATTGGTGGTGCCAAGGTCGATGCCGACCGCGAGCCGCTTCTGGTGGGGTGCCGGCGACATGCCGGGTTCGGAGATCTGGAGCAGTGCCATGATGAATCTTCTTTATTCGTGCGGTGGCAAAAACGGCCCGTCGCACAGGCCGGCTTTGCGCCGGGGCGCCATTGTGGCATGGCTGGGGCGAACTTGCCTGGCGGCGCTGGAGTCCCTCGGGGACCCTAGCCTTCCAGGCGGTCGATCGCCTCGCTGGTGTCGTGCTCGATTTTCTCGATGAACATCAATTGCCTGGCCGCGCTGCCAGCACCCGCGTTATCGCCGGCATCGAGCAGCGCACCCAGCGCCGCGTGGCGCTCGCGCTTCTCGCCACGCAACTCACGCAGCAGCGCATCGAGGCGCGCAACATCATTCTCTTCAACCGCTTCCTGCAGGGCCTCGCGCCATTCCATCTGCTGCATCAGGAAGGCGGGCGCCATGGCAGTATTGCTCTCGGCCTGAATGTCCACGCCGCGCAGCGTCAGCAGGTAGATCGCGCGCTTGAGCGGCTGGCGCAGCGTGCGGTACGCCTCGTTGGCATGCGCGGCCCATTGCATGGCCACGCGCCGCTCGGCATCGCCGGCATTGGCAAAGCGGTCCGGGTGCGCCTGCGATTGCACGGTCAGGTAGGCGGCGTCCAGCGCCGCCTCGTCGACTGCATATCCGACCGGCAGGCCGAACAGCGCGAAATAATCGTCTTTCAACACCTTCCCCAACAAAAAGGAGCGGCTGCGCCGCCCCTTTGAACTTCCTTCAGCGTGAAAGCGGCACGCTGACCGCGCGGCACAGGCCGCAGCAATGTGGCGGCTGATCCGGTCAGGCAGCGCGCTTTGCGCCGCTGCCCGCCCAATCCGCCGGCGGCTCCGCCCGATCGCATTTCAGGCAGTTCACCAGCTCGCCCATCCTGGCCGCACGCCCCTGCGGCGTCAGCGTCCACGGACGCATCTGCCAGGGCGGGTCATGGCGCATATGCTGGCCGTGCCCGCAATCGAGTTCCGCCACCCAGTGGCTTTCCTCGTCCTGGTGAAAGCCGACAATGCTGCGTTTCATCGTTTCATCGTATCCGGCGTGCCGATGCCAGCACGCTCAAACCCGGAACGACTCTCCGCAACCGCACTCATCCTTGACGTTGGGGTTGTTGAAGCGGAACCCCTCGTTCAGGCCTTCACGCGCGAAATCGAGCTCGGTGCCATCGATATACGGCAAGCTCTTGGGATCGACGATCACCTTGATGCCGTGCGACTCGAACACGCTGTCTTCCGGCAACAGGTCGTCGACGTACTCCAGCTTGTAGGCCAGGCCCGAGCAGCCGGTGGTCTTGACGCCGAGGCGCAGGCCAACGCCCTTGCCGCGGCGGTCCAGGTAGCGCGCCACATGCTTGGCGGCCTTCTCGGTAAGCGTGATCATCGCTGCTTCATCCCTTGATTGAACGCGGAACTCAGGCGGCCTTCTGCTCGGCGCCTTCGTGCTTCTTCTTGTAGTCCTCGACCGCTGCCTTGATGGCATCTTCGGCCAGGATGGAGCAGTGGATCTTCACCGGCGGCAACGCCAGTTCTTCGGCGATGTGCGTGTTCTTGATTTCCAGTGCCTGATCCACGGTCTTGCCCTTGACCCATTCGGTCACGAGCGAGGAGGACGCGATGGCCGAGCCGCAACCATAGGTCTTGAACTTGGCGTCTTCGATCACGCCAGCTTCATTGACCTTGATCTGCAGCTTCATGACGTCGCCGCAAGCGGGCGCGCCAACCATGCCGGTGCCCACCGCGTCGTCGTTCTTGTCGAACGAGCCAACGTTGCGGGGGTTTTCATAGTGGTCGAGAACCTTGGTGCTGTATGACATTTTGGCTACCTCTTGGCGTATCGGTATTTATGGGGTCTTGCGTGGGTCTTGGCGCTTGGTGCTTAGTGCGCGGCCCACTGGATGGAATTCAGGTCCACACCGTCCTTGAACATTTCCCACAGCGGCGACAAATCGCGCAGCTTGGAGATCTTGCTCTTGAGCAGTTCCACGGTGTAATCGACTTCTTCCTCGGTGGTGAAACGGCCCACCGTGAAGCGGATCGAACTGTGCGCGAGTTCGTCGTTGCGGCCCAGGGCGCGCAGCACATACGAAGGCTCCAGCGACGCCGAGGTGCAAGCCGAGCCCGACGACACCGCCACGTCCTTGATCGCCATGATCAGCGATTCGCCTTCGACGAAGTTGAAGCTGACATTGAGGTTATGCGGCACGCGTTGTTCCAGGTCGCCGTTCAGGTAGACCTCTTCCATGCCCGACAGGCCACGCCACAAGCGATCACGCAGCATGCGGATACGTTCGTTTTCCGTAGCCATTTCCTCACGGGCGATGCGGAAGGCTTCGCCCATGCCCACGATCTGGTGCGTGGCCAGCGTGCCCGAACGCATGCCGCGCTCGTGACCGCCGCCGTGCATCTGCGCTTCCAGGCGCACGCGCGGCTTGCGGCGTACGTACAGCGCGCCCACGCCCTTCGGGCCGTAGGTCTTGTGTGCCGAGAACGACATCAGGTCGCACTTCAGCGTGTTCAGGTCGATCGCTACCTTGCCGGTGGCCTGGGCGGCGTCGCAATGGAAGATGATGCCCTTGGCGCGGCAGATCTCGCCGATCTGCGCCACGTCCTGGATCACCCCGATCTCGTTGTTGACCAGCATCACCGACACCAGGATCGTGTCAGGGCGGATCGCCGCCTTGAGCACTTCGATGTCGACCAGGCCATTGTCCTGCACGTCGAGGTAGGTCACCTCGAAGCCCTGGCGCTCCAGCTCACGGGTGGTGTCGAGCACAGCCTTGTGCTCGGTCTTCACCGTGATCAGGTGCTTGCCCTTGCCCGAATAGAAATTGGCCGCGCCCTTGATGGCGAGGTTGTTGGACTCGGTTGCGCCCGATGTCCACACAATCTCGCGCGGATCGGCGCCCACCAGTGCCGCCACCTGCTCACGCGCTTCTTCCACCGCGCGCTCGGCATCCCAGCCGTAGGCGTGGCTGCGCGAAGCCGGATTGCCAAACTGTTCACGCAAGTACGGAATCATCTTGTCCGCCACGCGCGGGTCTACCGGCGTGGTGGCTGAGTAATCCATGTAGATGGGGAAATGTGGGGTGCTCATCGTTATGACTGCCTTTTAGGGACCGCTATGCTTGACGTTGCTCTCTGTTCTCTTGCCGGCTGCCCGTCTTACGACTGAGCCAGGCTGAAAACCGAATTCACCACCCGCGCACGCGCGGGCTTTTCCTGCTTGTCCGCCTTGCCGATCGGCGCGGCCACGGTTTGCGCAGCCGACTCCTCGCGCATGTCGTGCAACACCGCGGGACACTTGGCGCGCTGCTGGTCGACCAGGTTCTTCAGGGAGACGGAATCGAGATACTCGACCATTTTCTGGTTCAGCGTGGCCCACAGTTCGTGGGTCATGCAGCGACCGGTTCCCTCATCTCCGTTACAATTACCCTTTCCGCCGCATTGCGTGGCGTCGAGCGGCTCATCGACCGCGATGATGATGTCGGCCACCGTTACGTCTTCCGCCTTGCGGGCAAGACTGTAGCCGCCGCCCGGGCCGCGCACGCTTTCCACGATCTCGTGGCGGCGCAGCTTACCGAACAGCTGCTCGAGGTAAGAGAGGGATATTTTCTGGCGCTGGCTGATGCCCGCTAGCGTAACGGGGCCCTGATCCTGGCGCATGGCCAGGTCAATCATGGCGGTTACCGCGAAGCGGCCTTTGGTCGTCAGTCTCATGATGCTGGGGAGTACTTGATCATTTTGGTCAAGTATAAAAGAAGTCGACTAATTCAGTCAAGTACCCCTGCCGCATCGCATCAAACCTGCCCCTGCTCCGCCGAGGCCGCGCCAACGGGCGCGCGCGGCGGCACGATCAGCGACCAGGGGTGTTTCAGGATGCGCCGCCGCACAGCCGAACTCAGCGCCCGGCGATCCACCCGGCGCAGGCTGCGTGAGCGCAACGCCATATTGAAGGCCAGCGCGAAGCTCACCGCGACGTTCAGCAGCCCCATCAGCGCAATGCCCGCCACCGCCAGCCAGAACGACGGCATCTTCAGCACGGCAAAGCCCAGCACGCCGATCGCGGTGCCCACCGAGCCGGTCGACAAGGTGACGTGCCGCACTTCCATGTGGGGACCGAAGAAGCTGAGGATCTCCGGTCCCAGCCCGAGCAGCAGCCCCAGCGACACATTGGCAGCGATCCCCGACATATTGCGCTTCCAGAAGTCCGCCATCCGCGTGGCTCCCTGCGCACCCAGCACATAGCGCAGGCGGCGGTTGTACGCCATCACGTCATGCACCTTGTGCAGCGCGAACCAGTTGTCGGCCCAGCCCGCCACGAGGCTGGACAGCCACAAGAGTACCCCCGTGAAGATCGCGTAGATCGGCGTGGGGCCAAGAATGGAAAACGACTCGATGGTGGCGATCGCCTTGGCGGGTGTGATCAGGTTGGCGCCCAGGATGCGGTTGGCGAGCCACTGGATGCCCATCGCCACCGGGAACACCACCACCAGGTTGCCGAAAATCGCTGCGGCGTTTGAGCGGATCATGGCGATGGTGTCGTCAACGAAGATCTCCCGCCCCTCCGGCCTGCCGACCGCATCGAGCCGGTGCGCCAGCGCTGGGCCGGTCATCGCCGGCTGCTTGGTCGCCAGCGTGAAATGCGCGAAGTGGATCACCAGGAAGCTGCCCGCATAGTTGAGCGAGGCCAGCAGGCCCTCGATGAACTTATCCAGGTGCAGCCCATAGATCAGGAACTTGAGATAGACCGTGCCCACGGTGATCAAGCCGCCACCGGCAGCGGCCCGCATCAGTTCGCGATACTCGCGGCGATCGCGGGTGATGTAGTGCTCGCCGGTCTCGGCCGAGCGCTCAACCACCTTGCGCGCCAGTTGCGAAAACGAGGTGCCCGCCAGGTGCCCGATACTGCGCCGCGCCTGGGTGGAGCGAATCAGCGCCGCGATCAGGTGGGCGTGCCGGCCGCGCCGCTGCGGCTCAACCCAGGTCGCCAGCAACAGCTCGATGCGCGCGAGCCGGACCTTCATGCGCTCGATCTGGAACACCACCTCCACCGAGACGCCGTTCTCCTCCAAGTCGTCGTACACGCGCTGAGCCGCCTGGTGGCAGCCATCGAGCAGCGCGCGGAAATAGTTGAGCCGGTGCGCGAAAGCCTCGCCGCCGTGCGCCGCCTCCTCCTCTTCGCACAAGGCTTGCACAGCGCTGTCCAGCCGGAAAAACGGCGTGTCCTGCACCTTGCCCTTGAGGCGAGAGCGAATCGCCTGGCTCAGTCCGGTAGCACGCACCTGGCTGACCAGCACCTGGATGCTGGTGGCCAGTGTGCGGTCGAAACGATCCCATTCGGGCGGCGCTGCAGCTTCGCCTGGCGCTTGCGGGTCGTCGGTGCGCAGCACGGCAGCCAGCCGCTCGAGCAGGTCGCCATCGAGCGCCTCGACCCAGTCGGCATCGTTATCATCGATAAACAGCAGCGCGAACAGGCCCGCCATATCGCTACGGTTGGGCGGAGGGGGCAGGAACCGCGCCTGCAGCCGGTTCAGCACCTCGCTCCAGAAGCCCGGGTGGGAAGCCACGCCGGTGTCGCACAGCAAAGTGACCGGATCGTTATCGCGCACGATGGAACGCACCATGCGGGCAAAGCGCCCCGCCACTTCCGGATTGCGGCCAAGCACCTGTAGCAGGTAGCGCAGCCGCACGTGCTCCCGGCGACTCTTGTCGGCCGCCACACCTTCGGCGCCTGGCAGCCCGTCGCGCCGGATCCAGTAGCCCAGCTCGATCAGCCAGCCGTTACGGTCCGCCAGCGGCGCCTCCGGGTCCGCTGCCGCCAGGATTGCGTCGAGTTGCAGGCTGGCATTGCGCGACTCGCGCCATTTGCGGAACAGGGAACGAAACATGAATCCTCGTGAAAGTAATGGAAAGGCTGCAAGGGCGGGCGAGCGCGATCAGGTGGCGCCGCCAAGCCCCTTGGCACGCAGCATGGCGATCACGCCATCGCAGGCGTCCTCGACATAGTCGAGCACGCGCTCGAAGCCATCACCCTCGCCGTAGTAGGGGTCCGGCACTTCGTCCGCGGCGTGCCGGCTGGCGAAACTCATCAGCAGGCGCAGCTTGTCCTGGCTGCCAGGCGGACAGATGGCGCGCAGCGCGGCCAGGTTGTCCTGGTCCATGGCCAGCAGCAGGTCGAAACGGGCGAAATCCTGCACCAAAGCCTGGCGCGCGCGTTGCGCGCGGAGGTCATAGCCACGGGCCAGCGCATGACGCTGGGAGCGCGCATCCGGCGCGCGCCCGATGTGATAGCCATGCGTGCCGGCGGAATCCAGCTCGACCAGATCGGCCAGGCCGACCGCCTCCAGCTTGGCGCGCAGCACGCCCTCCGCGGTCGGAGAACGGCAGATGTTTCCCATGCAACACATCAAAATGGCGTATTTCTTCATAGGGGTGTGGCGCTATCCAGCGCCGAAAGCTAGACGACAAAACGCGGCACGCGCGATGGGCTTGCGGCCAGCGCACCGGGCGCGGCTGCCACAACGAAGCCGGATTCTACAGCCCTGCCCACAAGGCCGCGCTCACGGGAGCGCCAGCACGCCGGTCGAAGTCGCCTGGCAAAAAAGCTGACGCAAAGGTGGCGCCCACCGCATAATCGCGCGGTGAACCTCCACCTCAGCCCACTCCTCCTGGCGCCCCTTCTGCTTTGTGCAAGCCTGGCCGACGCCGCCGAACGGTCCGCGGACGCCGCCTCCGGCGCAGGCTGCGAAAGCCTGCTCACCGTGGTCCGGCATAGCCTGGAGAAAGAAATCGGTGCGGCCTGCGCTGCCTCTGCGTCAGCCGCTGCCTCGACACCGGCCACCGCATGCGCCGCGCAACGCGAACCGCTGCACGCCATCGTGGACTTTATCAGCGAGCGCGAGGCCGCCAGCGCCGACCAGTGCGACACCCTGCTGGAAGTCAACAAGCGTTTGCGCTCGCTGCCCCCGAAGGGCTGATATGACTAGCAGGCAAATCGGCTCAGGGCAGCTTGGCCGCCAGCACATCCAGCTTTTCGATAGAAGGCGGTTTGGCGAACAGGTCGGGCGCCTTGGCCATCAGGGCCTCGGCCACCTTGCCCGAGAGATGGGCGTTGCGCCCGGCCTCATCGGGAAACGCATCGAAGATGCCGAACATGGATGGCCCGAGCCGCAGCGCAAACCATGCCGTGGTGCCGGCTTCGGCCTGCACCAGCGGCAAGCCTGCGAGCAGGAATTCCTCGACTTCCTTTTCCTTGCCGGGCTTCGCATGCAGCGGAACCCACAGAGCGAACTTGACCATGGACCATCTCCTCACCACCGTCCGGGATTCCAACTATAGACGGTCGCCAGCCCGTCAGGACGCGGCAGCGGCAGCCGGCGGCAGGTGCTCCCCATCGCCGCTGGCGCCAAAGATCTGGCGCTTGAGCTTGGCCAGCTGGTCGCGCACCTGCCCGGCCTTCTCGAACTCGAGATTCTTGGCGTGCTCGAACATCTGCTTCTCCAGCCGCTTGATCTCCTTCGCAACCTGCTTCTCGCTCATGTCCTCGTACTTGGCGCGTTCTTCCGCGGCCAGCAGCTCGGCCTTGACCTCGCCCGGGTCGTAGACCCCGTCGATGATGTCCTTGATGCGCTTGACCACGCCGCGCGGCACGATGCCATTGGCTTCATTGAACGCGATCTGCTTGGCGCGGCGGCGCTCCGTCTCACCGATCGCCCGCTTCATCGAATCGGTCATCCGGTCCGCGTACAGGATGGCGGTGCCGTTGACGTTACGGGCCGCGCGGCCGATGGTCTGGATCAGCGAACGCTCGGCGCGCAGGAAACCTTCCTTGTCAGCGTCGAGAATCGCCACCAACGAGACTTCCGGAATATCCAGGCCCTCGCGCAGCAGGTTGATGCCGACCAGCACGTCGAAGGTACCCAGGCGGAGGTCGCGAATGATCTCCACGCGCTCCACCGTATCGATGTCCGAGTGCAGGTAACGCACCTTGACGCCGTTCTCTGTCAGGAACTCCGTGAGCTGCTCGGACATGCGCTTGGTCAGCGTGGTCACCAGCACGCGCTCACCGACGGAGACCTTCTGGTGGATCTCTGACAGCAAGTCGTCAACCTGCGTGGTCGCGGGACGCACGTGGATGATCGGATCGACCAGGCCGGTGGGCCGCACCACCTGCTCCACCACCTGGCCCGCATGCTCGTTCTCGTAATTGGACGGCGTGGCGGAGACAAACATCACCTGCCGCATCTTGCCCTCGAACTCCGAGAACTTGAGGGGGCGGTTGTCCAGAGCGGACGGCAGCCGGAAGCCATAGTCGACCAAGGTCGTCTTGCGCGCCTTGTCGCCGTTGTACATGCCATTGAACTGACCCATCAGCACGTGGGACTCGTCCAGGAACATCAACGCGTCCTGCGGCAGGTAGTCGACCAGCGTGGGCGGCGGCTCGCCCGGCTTGGCGCCCGACAGGTGGCGCGAGTAATTCTCGATGCCCTTGCAGAACCCGAGCTCGGAGAGCATTTCCAGGTCGAAGCGGGAGCGCTGCTCCAGCCGCTGCGCCTCCACCAGCTTGTTCTCCTTATAGAAGAAATCCAGGCGCTCGCGCAGCTCGACCTTGATGTCTTCGATCGCCCGCAGCACGGTCTCGCGCGGGGTCACGTAGTGGCTCGACGGATAGACCGTGAAGCGCGGGATCTTCTGCCGCACCCGCCCGGTGAGCGGGTCGAAGAACTGCAGCGAATCGATCTCGTCGTCGAACATGTCGACGCGCACCGCCAGCTCGGCATGCTCGGCCGGGAAGATATCCAGCGTATCGCCGCGCACGCGGAAGGTGCCGCGCTGGAAATCGGTCTCGTTGCGGGTGTACTGCATGGCGATCAGGCGCGCGATCACATCGCGCTGGCTGATCTTGTCGCCGGTGCGCAGCGTCAAGATCATCTTGTGATACTCGGACGGGTTGCCGATACCGTAGATGGCCGACACGCTGGCCACGATGATGGTGTCGCGCCGCTCCAGCAGGCTCTTGGTGGCCGACAGCCGCATCTGCTCGATATGCTCGTTGATCGAGGAATCCTTCTCGATGAACAGGTCGCGCTGCGGCACGTAGGCTTCGGGCTGGTAGTAGTCGTAGTAGCTGACGAAATACTCCACCGCGTTGCGCGGGAAGAACTCGCGGAACTCGGAATACAGCTGCGCGGCCAGCGTCTTGTTGGGCGCGAACACGATGGCCGGACGGCCCAGGCGGGCAATCACGTTGGCCATGGTGAAGGTCTTGCCTGAACCGGTCACCCCCAGCAGGGTCTGGTAGGACAGGCCGTCCTCCACACCCTCGACCAGCTGGCGGATCGCCTCGGGCTGATCGCCCGCCGGCAGATAGGGCTGGTAAAGCTGGAACGGCGAGCCGGGAAAGGTCGCGAACTTCTCTTCATCCAGCGCGGGCGCGACTTCAACGAGATTCGACATAAGCTGGTAGGGGAAAACCTCAGGAAAACGGGCAGATACGCTAGAATCTTGGGGTTGGCGGCCCGGTATCAAGATGGGGGTCGCCCGCACTCCCGAGCGCAGTCCGGAGCATTCTACGCCTTCCCGTTTTGTTACATAGCTGACCACGAGATCCCAAATGAGTTTGTTTTCTGCCGTCGAGATGGCCCCGCGCGACCCGATCCTGGGCCTGAATGAAGCCTTCAATGCCGATACCCGTGCCACCAAGGTCAATCTGGGTGTTGGCGTGTACTTCACCGACGAAGGGAAAATCCCTCTGCTGCGCGCCGTGCAGGAAGCCGAAAAGGCCCGCCTGACCACCGCCACCCCGCGTGGCTACCTGCCGATCGAAGGCATCGCCGCCTATGACCAGGCCGTGCAGACCCTGCTGTTCGGCAAGGAATCGCCGCTGATCACCGAAGGCCGTGTCGTGACCGCCCAGGCACTCGGCGGCACCGGCGCGCTGAAGATTGGCGCCGACTTCCTCAAGCGCCTGTACCCGGACGCCAAGGTCGCCATCAGCGACCCGAGCTGGGAAAACCACCGTGCCCTGTTCGAGGCGGCCGGTTTCCCCGTAATCAACTACGCCTACTACGATGCTGCCAGCCACGGCCTGAATTTCGCCGGCATGGTGGAGTCGCTCAAGTCGTATGCCGCCAACACCATCGTGGTGCTGCACGCCTGCTGCCACAACCCGACCGGCGTTGACCTGTCGGCCGAGCAGTGGAAGCAAGTCGTGGAACTGATCAAGGAACGCAACCTGATCCCGTTCCTCGACATGGCCTACCAGGGCTTCGCGGAAGGCATCGAGCCGGACGGCGCCGCCGTGCGCCTGTTCGCCGAATCCGGCCTGCCGTTCTTCGTGTCGAGCTCGTTCTCGAAAAGCTTCTCGCTGTACGGCGAGCGCGTGGGCGCGCTGTCGATCGTCACCACGGGCAAGGAAGAAGCCCAGCGCGTGATGTCTCAGGTCAAGCGCGTCATCCGCACCAACTACTCCAACCCGCCGACCCACGGCGGCACCGTGGTCGCCACTGTGCTGAACAGCCCGGAGCTGCGCGCCATGTGGGAGCAGGAACTGGGCGAGATGCGCGACCGCATCAAGCTGATGCGCCATGCACTGGTGGACAAGCTGGGCGCAAAGGGCGTGCCGGGCGACTTCTCCTTCGTCAAGTCCCAGCGCGGCATGTTCTCGTACTCGGGCCTGAACTCGGCCCAGGTCGACGTGCTGCGCAACGAGCACGGCATCTACGCCGTGGGCACCGGCCGCATCTGCGTGGCCGCGCTGAACAGCCGCAACATCGACGCGGTGGTCAACGCCATTGCCGCCGTGCTGTAACGCAAAACACGTAAAAGTGCACAAAAAGGCGACTTCGGTCGCCTTTTTCGTATCTCGTGACAATTTTTCACGTTCTTTTGCATTTGTCATCGAGAAGTACAGTGTTTGTCCTATTGTCTTTTTCCGATGCGAGCGTACCTTAGGGTATATGCTGCATCGCACGATCGTTCGATTACGCGCATAATCGGTAACACATTAGCAACTGTGTTTGTTGCATTTGTATTGTCCAGGCGTTGAATTCCAGCTTCGCCCCCAGCCTGATAGGGACCACGTCATGCTTTACCAGCTGCATGAATTCCAGCGCTCGATGCTGCACCCGCTTACCGCATGGGCGCAGGCTACGGCCAAGACCTTTACCAATCCCCTGAGCCCGATGTCCCTGGTGCCCGGCGCCACGCGACTGGCTGCCGGCTACGAGTTGCTGTACCGACTCGGCAAGGAATACGAAAAACCCGAATTCGATATCAAATCGGTACGCTCCAACGGCCGGGACATCCCGATCGTCGAACAGACGATCATCGAAAAGCCCTTCTGCAAGCTGGTGCGCTTCAAGCGCTATGCCGACGATCCGGAGACCATCAAGCTGCTCAAGGATGAGCCGGTGGTGCTGGTGTGCGCCCCCCTGTCGGGCCACCATGCCACGCTGCTGCGCGATACCGTGAAGACCTTGCTGCAGGACCACAAGGTCTATGTGACCGACTGGATCGATGCCCGCATGGTCCCGATCGAGGACGGCCGTTTCCGCCTGGCGGACTACATCCACTACATCCAGGACTTCATCCGCCATATCGGCGCTGAGAACCTGCACGTGATCTCCGTGTGCCAGCCTACGGTCCCGGTGCTCGCGGCCATCTCCCTGCTGGCATCGGCCGGCGAGAAGACGCCAAAGACCATGACCATGATGGGCGGCCCGATCGACGCACGGCGCAGCCCGACGGCCGTGAATTCGCTCGCGACCAACAAGTCGTTCGAGTGGTTCGAGAACAATGTGATCTATACGGTGCCGGCGAACTACCCGGGCCATGGCCGCAAGGTGTATCCGGGCTTCCTGCAGCACGCCGGCTTCGTGGCGATGAATCCCGACCGCCACCTGTCCTCGCACTACGACTACTACCTGAACCTGGTCGAGGGCGATGCCGACGACGCGGAAGCCCACGTGCGCTTCTACGACGAGTACAACGCCGTGCTCGACATGGACGCCGAGTACTACCTCGACACCATCCGCGAAGTGTTTCAGGAATTCCGGCTTGCCAACGGCACCTGGGAGATCGATGGCCAGCCGGTGCGCCCGCAGGACATCAAGGGCACCGCGCTACTGACGATCGAGGGCGAGCTGGACGACATCTCGGGCGCCGGCCAGACCGCCGCCGCGCATGAGCTCTGCGCGGGCATTCCCAAAGCGCGCAAGCAACACATCACGGCAGCCAAGTGCGGCCACTACGGGATCTTCTCCGGCCGCCGCTGGCGCCAGGAGATTTACCCGGAGCTGCGCGATTTCGTGCTCAAGCATCGTTGAGCCACGGCGCTTAAGCTGCACGCCGCCACGCCGCACCCATAAAAAACGCCCGCAAGCTGCGGGCGTTTTTTTATGGGGCTGCAAGCTGCCTTAGCGGCGCTCCAGGTAAGCCAGCAGCATATCGGTGTGCAACTCGGCAAAGCGCTCGTGCTCATCCTGCGCCGCCACGTCGCGCCCGATCACCGCGCTGATGGTGTAACGATTGGACAGCACGTAGTAGCCAAGCGCGGAGATCGTCAGATATAGCTGCGAGACATCGACGTTGTCGCGGAACACCCCCTGCCGCTGGCCCCGCTTGACGATATCCGCGAGCACGTTAACCACCGGGTTGATCAACTGGTGCAGCTGGGTGGACTTCTTCAGGTGGCGCGCCTCGTGCAGGTTCTCGCTGTTGACCAGCCGGATGAACTCGGGATTGCGGTAGTACCAGTCCCAGACAAAGCGAGCCAGCGTGCGGACCGCCGCAACGGGATCCTCTTCGACGATGTGCAACTGCTCCTCGGCGGCGCGAAACTCCGCATATTGTTTTTCAAGGACGGCCAGGAACAAACCCTCCTTGCTGCCATAGTAGTAATACAGCATGCGCTCGTTGGTCTCGGCGCGGCGCGCGATCTGGTCGACACGCGCCCCTGCCAGGCCGCCCTTGGCAAATTCCTCGGTGGCCGCATCAAGGATGCGGCGGCGTGTTCCCTCGGGGTCCCGCTTGGTTCTGGTTTCGTTTCGCATGCGACGGCTGGTGAATCGTTGCGCGGATTATGGCACAGGGCAACTTGCGCGCAGCGGCCCCGGCAAAGGGCGCATCATCGCGCGTTTCTGCACTGCGGCGAAATCGGGGATAATCCCTGCCGCGTGCCCGTTCCGGCCAGGAAAAAAGAGAACGGCATCCGCGCCGTACCCGCAAACCCCAAAAGCTGTCGTGACCGCCATTTCCCAGACCCTCGCCGATCGCCTCGAAGCCCTGCTGCCGCAGACCCAATGCACCAAGTGCGGCTTCGACGGCTGCCGTCCCTATGCCGAAGCCATGGCGGCGGGCGAAGCAGCCGGCAATCGCTGCCCGCCGGGCGGGGAAGAGGGCATCCGCCGCCTGTCGGCGCTGCTCGGCGCGCCGCCGCAGCCGCTGGACCCGGAGCGCGGCGTGGAGCAGGCCCGCGCGGTGGCAGTGATTGACGAAGCGCTATGCATCGGCTGCACGCTGTGCATCCAGGCTTGCCCGGTCGACGCCATCGTTGGCGCGCCCAAGCAGATGCATACCGTGCTGGCGGACTGGTGCACGGGTTGCGACCTCTGCGTGGCCCCCTGCCCCGTCGACTGCATTGCCATGGTTCCCGTCAGCGCGCAGCGCACCGGCTGGGCAGCCTGGTCGCAGGTGCAAGCGGACGAGGCCCACGCGCGCTACCTCGCCCGCCGCTCGCGGCTCGTGCGCGAGCGCGAGGAGAACGATGCACGCTTGGCGGCCAAGGCGGCCGCCAAACTGCAGGCGCTGCAAGCCGAAGCGCCGCAAAGTGAAGAGGAACGCTCGGCGCGGGCACGCAAGCAGGCCATCATCCAGGCCGCCATCGAGCGGGCGCGCCTGAAGCAACAAGCGGTGCTGCCGCGCAATACCGAAAACGTCTCCCCTGCCGTGCAGGCACAGATCGACGCCGCCGAGGCCCGCCGCGCCAGGGCCGGCCTCACCGTCACACCGTGCCAGGCCGATCCCGATGCCGTGCCCGGCTCCAACCCAGCCCCCGAGGACTAATGAACGCTGCCAAGTGCCGCGCCTTGTTCGAGACACTGCGCGAAGTCAACCCGACCCCGGTCACCGAGCTGGAATACAGCTCGCCGTTCGAGCTGCTGATTGCCGTGCTGCTGTCCGCGCAGGCCACTGACGTGGGCGTGAACAAGGCCACGCGCAAGCTCTACCCCGTGGCGCACAGCCCGGAGCAGATGCTGGCGCTGGGCGAGGACGGGCTGATCGAGTACATCAAGACCATCGGCCTGTACAAGACCAAGGCCAAGCATGTCATAGCGACCTGCCGCATCCTGGTCGAGCAGCACGGCGGGCAGGTGCCGCGCGACCGGGCCGCGCTGGAGGCTTTGCCGGGCGTGGGCCGCAAGACGGCCAACGTGGTACTGAATACCGCGTTCGGCGAGGCCACCATTGCCGTCGACACGCATATCTTCCGGGTAGCCAACCGCACCGGCCTGGCGCCCGGCAAGAACGTGCAAGTGGTGGAGCAGAAGCTGCTCAAGGCCGTGCCGCAGGAGTTCATGCACGATGCGCACCACTGGCTGATCCTGCATGGGCGCTATGTCTGCAAGGCGCGCAAGCCCGAGTGCTGGCACTGCGCGATCGAGCCGCTGTGCGAGTACCGCGAGAAGACCGAGGCGCCACGCATCTGAGCGCAGGCGCAACGGACAGGCAAAAAAAGACCCGCGCGAGGCGGGTCTTTACCTATCTGGCAGCGCTTGCGCTCAGACGATGCGGCAGGCTTCGTCGAACGACAGGCGCGGGCTGCGCGGGAACAGTTTGTCGGCCTCGCCATAGCCCAGGTTCACCAGGAAATTGACCGACCATTTGCCATCGGCGAAGAAGGCGGCATTCACCTTGCCAGCATCGAATCCGGCCATCGGGCCGCAATCCAGGCCGAGGGCACGCGCGGCCAGAATGAAATAGCCACCTTGCAGCGAGCTGTTCATCAGCGCGTCGCGGGCGATCTTTTCCGGCTGGCCGGCGTACCACGAGCGCGCATCGGCGTGCGGGAACAGCTTGGGCAGCTGATCGTGGAAGGCGTTGTCGAATGCGACGATGGCGGTAACCGGTGCCGAGCGGGTCTTCTCGACGTTGCCTGCGGACACGCACTCGACCAGGCGAGCCTTTTCCGCCGCGCTCTTGACGAACACGATGCGGGCCGGCGAACCGTTGGCAGCCGTCGGGCCAAACTTCATCGCGTCATAGATCTGGTGAAGCACGGCATCGTCCACTTGACGGTCTTGCCACACGTTGTGCGTACGCGCTTCGGTGAACAGCTGGGCGATTGCAACCTGATCGATCGGTTTCATGCGGTCGGTTCCTGAACAGAAAGTGAGAACCGGATTGTATCTAAGACGCCGCGCCTCGCCACGCAAGCGATTTGAGCAAGGGGTTCAATTCTGTTGCACATCCTGCGCGCCGGAACCCTTGCTGGTCAGCCAAAGCACGCCCGCCAGGATCAAGCCGCCGCCCAGCGCCTGCGTCATCCCGACATGCTCCCCGAGCAAAAGCGCCGCCAACACCACCGTCACCACCGGCTCGAGGGTGGACAACATCGAAGCCCGCGCCGCGCCGAGCCGTTGCAAGCCGGCAAAAAAGGCCAGGATCGCCAGAACCGTAGACAGCAGCGCGATCGCCAGCAGCGCCAGCCAGCCTGCGGCACTCTGTGGGAACTGCGGCGGCACGCCAGCGCCCGCGCGCAACACCCCCGCCACGATATAGACCACCGCGGCCGCACTGCACACCACGGTGGTAGTGGCCAGCGGATTGACGCCCGCCGTCACGCGCGCGCCCACGATGATGTAGACCGAGTAGATCGCGGCCGAGGCCAGGCCAAGCCCGATGCCCAGCGCCGAGCCCTGGCCACCCCCCACCGTCAGCCCCGCCCCCACCGAGCACAGCACGAGCGCGATCACGGATGCGGTGCCGAGCCGTTCCTTGAGGAAAACGGCGGCAAGGATGGTGACAAAGAGCGGATACAGGTAAAGCAGCAAGGCCACCAGGCTGGCCTGGGCATGATTGAGCGCGGTGAAAAAGCAGAACGACTGGCCAACATAGCCGATGCCGCCCATGGCAGCCAGCGCCAGCACCTTGCGCCAGCCCGGCAGGCTGACGCCGCGCAGGCGCATCGCCAGCGCCAGCGCGCCCGCGGCCAGCACGAAACGCACCGCCAGCAGGCCGTAGACATCGGTACCCGCGTCGTAAGCAAAGCGCGCGAAGATTGCCATGGCGCCAAAGGCGCTGGCCGACAGGGCGATCAGCAACACGCCCGCGAGCTGCTCGCGGGCATGGCGCACGGGCTGCCGGACACGGGCGGCGGAGGAACGGGGAACGGACATGGTGGCGCGCTGGCAGGAAATGGACCCGGCGACGCCGGGCAACGCCGCATTCTAGTGGCTGGCAGGCCGATTCGGTCAGCTTGCGGGGGCCGGTTTGCGCTGCGCTGCAGCAGTGGAAGAGCTCGTTTACAATAGCGCCATCATGTTCAATCCCTCCCGCGAAGAAGTCCGCCGTTTTTTCTGTGAAGCCTGGCAGAAGCAACGCGCAGGCAGCGTCCTCACCCCCCTCGAACTCATTGCCGTCGACTGGATCGGCGAGCATCCCGAGTATCACAGCCTGCTCACCGACACGGAGGGCGCGCTGACCCAGGACTACACGCCTGAAGGCGGCCAGACCAATCCCTTCCTGCACTTGGCCATGCACCTGTCGATTTCCGAGCAGGTTTCCATTGACCAGCCCCCCGGCATCCGCCGCGCCTACGAATCCCTGGCGCAGCGCCTGGATTCACCGCACGAAGCGCAGCATCAGGTCATGGAATGCCTCGGCGAAATGCTCTGGCAGGCGCAACGCACCGGCATGCCGCCGGATGGCGAGCAATACATTGCCTCGATCCAGCGCCGCGCTACCCGCTAGGTGACGTCCCAGCCCCGCCCGGGTTGCGTACAAATCATCACAGAATTCTGGCGCATGGCGTGATAGGCACGTGATAGGCTGTACCGCGTCACAATATCCTGCCGCGTGCGCATCACCTCTTCACGTGAATGCGCTGCCGCCTCCCATGCTGCTCAGCACGCTCAAGCCCGAGATCCGCCGCGCCACGGCCAAGCCACCTGCGCTCCTGCTCGCCCTCGCCCTCGTGGCGGCCGGGCCGCTATCGAGCCATGCTGCCGTCGCGCTGCTGCAACCGCCGAAGGTGGTCGACGGCACCAAGCCCCTGACCCTGACCTTGTTGCTGAGCGCCGACGGTGCGAGCCGCAGCTTCCTGGTCCCCCAGGCGATCGACGTCACGGCTTCGGCCGATCTGCAGGCCCCTGTCAGGCTCAGCATGCAGCGTGTCAGCGCCGGCCCTTCGACGATCAAGCTGCGCAAAGGCGAGCACCGCACCGTCGAGTACAGTGCGCCGTTGCCGCCCAACCTGCGCGGCGTGGTCCGGCTGGATCCCGTGGACATCGACGCCGCGCCCGTGCTGGTCACGCTCAATCGCGCCCCGCGCGCCGACGATCCGCCGTCGGCCCAGGTCGCGGCGACCCCGGCGCCCGCCACAAGCGCCGAAGGAAGCACCCCGGCTGCACCTGTTGTACCTGTCATTCCGGTAGCAGCCGCCAGCCAGGCGTCGCCCGTCCAGCCAGACCTGAAAGACCAGGGCCGGCTGACCTTCAACGATCCGATGTACTTCCTGGTCGGGGCGCATGGCGGGGCCAACGCCAAGTTCCAGTTCAGCTTCAAGTTCCGCATCTACCAAGGCGAGAATCCGGCTTCGCACGGCTTGCTTGAGAACCTGTACTTTGGCTACACGCAGTTCTCCCTGTGGGACCTGTCGAGCGACTCACGGCCGTTCCGCGACACCAACTACCGCCCGAGCCTGTTCTATTACCTGTCGGATACCGGCCTGCAGAACCGCGTGATCAGCCGGCTCTCGCTCGCGGCTGGCCTGGAACATGAGTCGAATGGCCGCGATGGCGCCCAGTCGCGCAGCATCAATACGGTGTTCGTCAAACCCACGTTTTACCTGGGGGACATGAGCAACTGGCACTGGAGTGTGTCGCCCAAGCTGTACTACTACGTCGAGAAGAACGACAACTCGGACATTGCCAGCTATCGCGGCTATATGGACCTGAAGCTGGCCTATGGCAAGCCGGACTCATGGGAATTCGCCACCACCCTGCGCAAAGGCACGCAGAAGCATTACGGCAGCGTCGACGCATCGGTGACGTATCCGCTGGCCAGGCTGATCCCCGGCACGGCGGGTTACCTGATGGCAGGTTACTTCATCGGCTATGGCGAGAGCTTGCTGGACTACAACCGCAAGCTGCCTTGGCAATTCCGGCTGGGATACGCGCTGTCACGCTGACGCGCGGACGCGCCTAACCAGCCAGCGGCTTGCCGCTAGCCTTCAGCCGTGCGTTGGCTACCGCCGCGGCAAACTGGCCCTGCCCATGCCAGCCGGTGGCCCGCCCCAGCTTCTTGCCCTTGTGGAAGAACATGAAGACCGGAATGCCGTGCAGGCCGAATCGCTTGCCCATATCCGGGTGCGCATAGACGTTGGCGTGCAGCCAGTGCAGCTCCAGCGCCCGCACCGGGTCTGGATTGGCCAGCATGGCTTTCTTGGCCATCTCGCAATTGAAGCAGTCCACTCCCCAGAAAAACACGCAGACCAGTGCATCGCCGGCGGCGGCGATAGCGCCATCAATGCCGGCGCCGTCCACCTCGCGCATGCCGAACACTTCGAAGGCGCGATGGTCGAGGTGCGCCGCCGGATCCACAGTGATGTCGGGCGTGACGGCATTGTCTGGCTTTGTGGACATAGACCTCTCCAGCAATGAAAAACGCCCGGGCCAGCGGCACCGGGCGTTGCTTGTGCCAGCCCGCCGGGCGGACCGCAAAGAGGTGGCGCTTACTTGGGTGCGGACACCGTGACCAGCGCCGGGCGCAGCACGCGATCGGCGATCGTGTAGCCGCGCTGCAGCACCGTGACCACGGTGTTCGGCTCCTGCGGGGCCGGCACCATCGAAATGGCCTGGTGGCGGTGCGGGTCGAACTTCTCGCCAACCGGGTTCAGCTCGACGATCTTGCCCTTCTCAAAGGCGCTGACGAGCTGGCGGGCGGTCAGTTCGACCCCTTCGCGCAGCTTGGCGATATCGCCCGACCCGTCGGCCAGTGCCGCCTGCAGGCTGTCCATCACGGGCAGCAGGTAGTCGGCAAAGGTCTCAATGGCGAATTTATGGGCCTTGGCGACGTCTTCCTGGGCACGGCGGCGGATGTTCTCGCCTTCCGCGGTAGCCCGCAGGAACATGTCGTAGTTCTCCTTGGCCTTGGCTTCAAGCGCGGCCAACTGGGCCGCCACGTCCACGGTGGCGGCGTTATCGGCCTGGCCGGCCGGGGCGGTGTTCAGCTCCTCGCTGGCTGGCGTGAGCGGCGGCGTGGTGGATGGCGTCTGCTTCTGTTCTTCCATGTCGATCCGTATCAAACAAAGGCGCGGCCTGTCTAGCGCAGGCCGCCGGGTGGTCAATCGGCAAATGTAGCCTGCAGTTGGTGGCAGGCCCCCGGATTTTCAAGTGCGCACCGCGACAGTGCAGTGAAATACAAGGTTACAAAGAGGGGTCTACGGAAATAGGGGTCATATTGCTTTGCTGCAGCGCACCCCCTAAGATGAAACCGTATAAAAATGACAAAAATAACGGGGTCGAAGATGCAACTCAAGTGGGGCCACTCTCGAAAGGTTAGCCATGCATAAGCTGCCTGTTCTGACGGTCTTCCTTCTCGCCGCATTATCGGTGATGACAGTCTTCATCTGCCTCTCCGGCGCCTTCACGCCGCGAGACACCGAATACGGCAGTGGCAAGGCGGTATTCAAACACTACATCATTCCCTACGTTCGCTGACCCAGCCGGGTGAGTCCGTACAGCTTGAATCGCCGTGCGCCTCACCCCCTGACGCCGTCGATCTGGCGGCGATCGCGCTTGGTCGGGCGCCCCTGCAGCTTCGATGCAGGCTCCACGTTAAGCCGCCGGTTCTCGGCGTCCGGCCGCCGGCGCGCCTCGCTGGCCTCGGTTTCCGCATAAAGCGTCTGGGCTACCGAGGCCGGGCCGCGTAAGCCCGCAATCCCTTTCACCACGACTTCCCAGCGTTGCTGGTGCGCCTCCAGGACGACGGTATCGCCCGGCTTGACCTCGCGCGAATTCTTGCACGCCTGGCCGTTGACCTGCACCTTGCCACGGTCCACCGCCTCGGCAGCCAGCGAGCGAGTCTTGAAGAAGCGCGCGCACCACAGCCATTTGTCGATGCGCAGGCGGGCATCGGCCTCGAAAGATACACTCATGTCATCACCCCCTTCCGTTGGGCAGCGCCGCGCTCATGCTGCGGCGCCGCGCGTCTGCGCGTGCGTGCGGCGGGCCTCCAGCTCATGCGGATGCGGCAGCCGCAGCGGCCAGCCCTGCAAGTGCTGCAAGCCGATCTCCGCCAGCCCGGCAATCCAGCTTTCCGAATCGTTGAGGCAGGGAATGTAGTGGAACACCTTGCCGCCTGCCACGTGGAACTCGGAGCGCCCTTCCATGGCGATCTCTTCCAGCGTCTCCAGGCAATCGGCCGGAAAGCCCGGGCAAAACACGTCTACCCGGCCGGTGCCGACCTTGCCGAGCTCCTGCAGGGTGGGCGCGGTATAGGGCTGCAGCCATTCCGCCTTGCCAAAGCGCGACTGAAAGGTAACCTGGTACTGCCCAGGCTGCAGGCCCAGCGCCTCGCCCAGCAGGCGCCCGGTCTTGAGGCACTCGCAATGGTAGGGATCGCCGAGCTCCAGCGTGCGGCGCGGTACGCCGTGAAACGACAGGATCAGCTTGTCGCCCCGCGCGAAATCCGGCGTGCCATGCTGCGCCCAGTATGCCCCCACCTGCTGGTGCAAGGCGGCAATATAGGCCGGATGGTCGTGGAAATGCTTGACCAGCCGCAGCTCCGGCTGGTTGCGCCACTGCTTGAGTACCCGGAACACCTCGTCGAAGCCCGTCGCCGTGGTGGTGCCGGAGTACTGCGGGTACAACGGCAGCAGCAGGATGCGCTCGGTCCCCTGGCGGCGCAGCGCTTCCAGCACCGAGCCGATCGAGGGATTGCCGTACCGCATGGCGCACGCCACCGTCACCTCATGGCCTTGCTGGTTCAGCAGCAGTTGCAAGGCGTGAGCCTGGCGCTCGGTGTGCACCAGCAGCGGGGAACCCGTCATATGCGCCTCCCGCAGCCAGATCGACTCATACTTCATCGCCGAGGCGCGCGAGCGCAGTGGCACGATGATGCCGTACAGCAGCGGCAGCCACGCCGCGCGTGGGATCTCCACGACGCGCGGGTCGGACAGGAACTGCTTGAGGTAGCTGCCGACCGCCTTCGGCGTTGGCGCATCCGGGGTGCCAAGGTTGATCAGCAGGATGGCCGTGCGCGGCGCCTGGCCATGCTGGTAGGCCGGTTCAGGGGTGAGCGTCATGTAATTTCCGGTGTGGCGGGGCGGCGCGGGCACAGGGCGCGCGGCCGCCAGGTCTCGCCGAGCTTACAGGATGAGGGGAACAGGCAGTTTGTGAGACCGGGCCGGGCCAACACTAGTTCTGGCTGAGCGCGCTGGACAACAAGCGCGCGGTGATGTCGACAATCGGGATCACCCGCTCGTAGGCCATGCGGGTCGGCCCGATCACCCCGAGCGTGCCGACGATCTGGCCGTCGACTTCGTAGGGCGCGGTAATGACCGCCATGTCTTCGAGCGGCACCAGCTTGCTCTCGCCGCCGATGAAGATCTGCACGCCCTGGGCGTGGCTGGAGACATCGAGCAGCTTGAGCAGGCCGGTCTTGTGCTCGAACACGTCGAACAGGCGGCGCAGCTTTTCCATGCTGGAGGACAGGTCTTCCACCTCCAGCAGCTTGCGCTCGCCCGAGATGAAGACGTGGTCGTCCTCCCCCTCGGCCATGGCATTGCTGCCCGCCTCCACCGCGGCCTGCATCAGTTGCGACATATCCATGCGCAGCGCCTGCAGCTCGCCGCGCAGGTGGTCGCGCACATTGTCGAAGCTCATGCCGGCAAAGTGCGAGTTGATGAAATTGGCGGCTTCGACCAGCTGGGACGGGGTGTATGGCAGCTCGGTCTGGATGATGCGGTTCTGCACGTCGCCCTCGGGGGTGACGATGATCAGCAGGATGCGCTTGTCCGAAAGCCGCATGAACTCGACCTGGCGGAACGCCTGGGCGCGCCTGGGGGTCATCACCACACCGGCGAACTGCGACAGGTTGGACAAGGTGTGCGCCGCCGACGTGATCATCCGCTGCGGCCCGAGCTGCTGGCCGTGCAGCTGGCCCCGGATCTTGCCGGTCAGCTCCGCCAGGTTGAGCGCGCCATCCAGCGGCTGGGCGGTCAGCATGGTATCCACGAACAGCCGGTAGCCGCGCGGCGTGGGGATACGCCCGGCCGAGGTATGCGGGCTGGCAATGAACCCCATTTCCTCCAGGTCGGACATCACATTGCGGATGGTGGCCGGAGACAGGTCGAGCCCCGAGTACTTCGACAAGGTCCGTGAGCCCACGGGCTGCCCCTCGGCGATGTAGCGCTCGATGAGGGTTTTGAGAAGCGTTTTCGCACGTTCATCCATGATGTTCCTGATTTTACGCAAGTTTTCACCATTCGGGCGGCTCATCGGCGATCCGGCCCGGCGCCAAGCGCCCTCCTGCTGACAATGGTCACGGCGGTATGGTCTAATCCCGGCATGTCTTCGCTCCCCAAGCCCGGCGCCGCGCGCGCCCCATTTCGCACCGTCGCCCTGATCGGCAGGTACGCCACAGCCGGCATCGAGGGCCCGCTGGAAGAGCTGGCCGCCTGTATCCTCAGGAACGGCCAGGATGTGGTGTTCGAGCGAGACACTGCCCTGGCCACCGGGCTGACCGACTATCCGGCACTGGCGCCCGACGAGATCGGCAAGCATGCCGATGTGGCGGTGGTGCTCGGCGGCGACGGCACCCTGCTGGGCCTGGCGCGCCAGCTGGCCGGCTACCCGGTGCCGCTGATCGGCGTGAACCACGGGCGCCTTGGCTTCATGACCGACATCCCCTTGCAGGACGTGCACTCGGTGCTGCCCGACATGCTGGCGGGCCGCTACGAGTCCGAGACCCGCATGCTGCTGGAGTCCCAGGTGGTGCGCGACGATGGCGTGATCTTCTCCGCGCTGGCCTTCAACGACGTCGTGGTCAACCGTTCCGGCATTTCAGGCATGGTCGAGCTGGCGGTGTCGGTGGACGGCCACTTCATGTACAACCAGCGCTCCGATGGCCTGATCGTCTCCACGCCGACCGGCTCGACCGCCTATGCGCTGTCGGCGGGTGGCCCGATCCTGCACCCGACCCTGTCGGGCCTAGTGCTGGTGCCGATTGCCCCGCATGCGCTGTCCAACCGCCCGATCGTGCTGCCGCACGACGCCGAAGTGTCGATCGAGGTCGCCACGGCGCGTGACGCCAGCGTGAACTTCGACATGCAGTCGCTAACCTCGCTCTTGCCCGGCGACCGCATCGTGGTGCGGCGCTCGGCCAAGACCGTCAACCTGCTGCACCCGATCGGCTACAACTATTACGCCACGCTGCGCAAGAAGCTGCACTGGCATGAGTACCCGAGCGAAGACAACCGGCTCTGATCCGCCCCGGCCCGCACCGATCCGGCCCAGATCCGTCCCCTGACATCACCCAGCCCCGACCCGTCGACCACGATGCTGCGCAGCCTGTCCATCCGCGATTTCGTCATTGTCGATACCCTCGATCTCGACTTCTCCCCGGGCTTCACCGTCTTCACCGGCGAGACCGGCGCCGGCAAGTCGATCCTGATCGATGCGCTGGCCCTGGTGCTGGGTGAGCGCGCCGACGCCGGCGTGGTCCGCGAAGGCGCCGCCCGGGCCAGCATCAGCGCCACCTTTTCCACCCCGGCCGGGCTCGACGCCTGGCTGGCCGAACACGATCTCACCGGCGACGAAGGCACGGTGCTGCTGCGCCGCACGGTAGACGCCAGCGGGCGCGGCAAGGCCTTTATCAATGGCGCCGCCGCCACGCTGGGCCAGCTGCGCGACATCGGCGACCGCCTGGTCGATATCCACGGCCAGCATGCCCATCAGCTGCTGCTGCGCCCCGACGCCCAGCGCCTGCTGCTTGATGCCCATGCCGGGCTCACCGCGCAGGCCGGCGCGGTAGCCGAAGCCTGGCGCTCGTGGCGCGCGTGCGTGCGCCAGCGCGAAACCGTCGAGCACCGCTCGCGCGAGATGCAGCTGGAACGCGAGCGTCTCGAATGGCAGGTCGGCGAGCTCGAGAAGCTCGCGCCGCAACCCGGCGAATGGGAAGACATCCAGGCCGAGTACAACCGGCTGTCGCACGCCGCCGGGCTGATCGAGGGCAGCCGCGCCGCGCTCGAGGCGCTGTCCGAGGCCGATGGCTCGGTGCTGTCCGGGCTGAACAGCGTGGTGCAGCGCCTGCGGCAGATGGCTGACGTCGACCCCGCGCTGGGCGACGTACTGGCGGCGCTGGACCCGGCGCTGGTCCAGGTCGAGGAGGCCGCTCACTCGCTCAACCGCTACGTCGACCGGATCGACCTGGACCCCGAACGCTTGCAGGTGGTGGAGGCGCGCATGCAGGCGCTGCACACCACCGCGCGCAAGTACCGGATGCCGCCCGAGCAGCTGCCGGACGAACTGATGGCGCGCCGCCAGCAACTGGACGATCTCCAGTCCGCGCAGGACCTGAACAAGGCGATGGCGCGCGAAGCCGCGGCCCGCGCCGCCTACCTCACCATCGCCCAGCACCTCGGCGCTGCCCGCAAGGTGGCGGCCGAAAGCCTGTCGGCCGCCGTGACGGATGCCATGCAGGGCCTGTCCATGGCGGGCGGCAGTTTCGCGGTGGCGCTGCACCCGCTCGACGAAGGGCAGAGCCACGGCCTGGAACAGGTCGAATTCCTGGTGGCAGGCCATGCCGGCGTCAGCGCGCGCCCCTTGGCCAAAGTGGCGTCGGGCGGCGAACTGGCCCGGATCAGCCTGGCGATTTCCGTCATTACCAGCGAGGCCGCGCCCACCCCCACCCTGATCTTCGACGAAGTCGACACCGGCATCGGCGGCGCGGTGGCCGAGGTGGTAGGCCGCCGCCTGCAGGAACTCGGCCGCGCCCGCCAGGTGTTGTGCGTGACCCACCTGCCGCAGGTGGCCGCCCAGGCCGGCGCCCACCTGCTGGTCAGCAAGGAGACCAGCCAGCGCGATGGCACAGGCTCGGTCACCCGCTCGCGCATCCGCGCCCTCGACCCCGCCGGCCGCGTGGTCGAAACCGCACGCATGCTGGGTGGGACCACGGTGACGCCCACCACAGTGCAACACGCCGAGGAGATGCTCGCGCAAGGCCTGCGCGGCACCACCGGCACGGCCCGGGAGGCGCGCCGCTCGCGGCGCAGCGCAGGCTGATCGCCTGCGCCCTGGCCCGTAACCATTCAGGAGTTTCCCCATGTCACTCGGCAAACAGCCACACTCCCGCTCACTGGCTCGCCCTCTGCGGATCACCGCCGCCTGCGGCCTGCTGGCCTTGCTGGCCCTGACCGCTTGCCAGGCGCAACAGCGCCCGTCGGCGCCACCGCTCAACAGCATCAGCGCCGATCGCGCCGTAGGCGACATCATGGTGCGCTTCTCCGCGCCGCCCGTCACCGTGTCCGAAGACGCCGATCGCTTGCTGGCGTCGATTGCCGGGCCGATCCGCTTCGTCGTCAAGCGGCCCATGTCGGGCGGCGTGTGGCTGGTCACCGCGATCTCCGCGTCGGCCGATGCCACGATCGACCAGGCGCTTGCCACGCTGCGCGGCACCCCCCGCATCGAGCTGGCCGAGCCTGACCGCGTGCTCAAGCCGAACCGCACCCAGCCCATTGGCCGCGACATGCCGGCGAGCTGATTCCGGCGGCGACCCGATTCCTGTCGTCGGAATCCATGACTTGGACGTTGAAGGTTGAAAGCTGAAGGTGGAAGGTTGAAAGCTGAAGGTGGAAGGTTGAATGCTGTAACCGCGGTCAGTCCGAAGCGGCATCAACGGGAGAAGGCAGACATGCAGGCAAAGCGTCAATTCCAATCTGGCGAAACGCGGCGCGTGGCGCCCCATGTCGCCCTGCTGCTGGCGCTGGGCGCCGCCCTCTGGCTGGGTGCGCCGGCCGCAGCCAGCGCAGCCCCCGACCCCGCCGCGCGCCCCGCGCCGCACTACACCGGCAACTTCATCGTGCGCTGGCGTGACGGCAGCACAAGCACAACCGCCGGCGCAAGCGCCACCAGCGCCAGCGACAGCGCCGCTGCCAGCGGCCTGTCCGAGCGCATGCTGAGCGTGCGCCAGAGCACCGGCGTGGCGCTCTCGGTCAAGCGCCAGATGGGCGGCAGCCTGCAACTGCTGAGCGTCTCCGGCAGCGATGCCGCCGACCCGGAAGGTACCGCCGCCCGGCTGCGCCAGGATCCGCGCATCGCGGAAGTGGTGCCGGACCGCTGGCTGCGGCTGCACGACACCGTGCCTAACGATCCCGAGTTCGCGCTCAACCAGCCCTACCTCGGCACCCCCGCCCAGGTGGTGGGCGGCGTGAACCTGCCGCCCGCATGGGACCGCACGCGCGGCAGCAGCAGCCTGGTGATCGCCGTGCTCGATACCGGCTACCTGCCACACCCCGATCTGGCCGGCCGCATTGTGCCCGGCTATGACTTCATTACCGATCCGTCCATCGCCAACGACGGCGATGGACGGGACGCGAATGCCACCGACGCCGGCGACGGCGTGCCGGCGGGCTTCACCTGCCCAGGCACCACCACGCCGACCACGACCGCAACCAACAATAGCTGGCACGGCACCCGCGTGGCAGGCACGCTTGGCGCACTCACCAATAACGGGGTGAATATCGCCGGTGTGGACTGGAACGCCCGCATCCAGCCGGTGCGCGTCTCCGGCCGCTGCGGCGCGCTGCTCTCGGACACGGTGGATGGCATGCGCTGGGCTGGCGGCCTCTCCGTACCCAATGTGCCGGCCAACCCCACCCCGGCGCGCGTGATCAACGTGAGCCTGGGCGGCGGGACCTGCTCCAGCATCGAGCAGCAAGCCGTGACCGACCTCGCCGCGAATGGCGTGGTGGTGGTTGCCGCCACGGGCAACAGCGCCGGCGCGGTCGAGGCACCCGCCGACTGCGCCGGCGTGGTCGCCGTAACGGCACATGCCAATGACGGCGAGAACGCCAGCTATGCCAATGTGGGGCCGCAGGTTGCGCTGAGCGCGCCGGGCGGCGGCTGCGGCAACTCCAAGGTGTCGGGCGGCAAATGCTCGGTGGCGGAGTCGTTCATCCGGACCCTGTCCAATGACGGCACCACTTCGCTTGGCAACTACAACGTCATCAACTCGCAAGGCACCAGCTTTGCCGCGCCGCTGGTATCGGGCGTGGTGTCGCTGATGCTCGCCGCCAACCCGGCCCTAACGCCCGCCCAGGTGCTTGCCACCTTGAAGAGTTCGGCACGGCCCCATCCGGCTGGCACCTATTGCACGGCCGCCGCCAATGCCGGCATCTGCGGCGCAGGCCTGCTCGATGCCAATGCTGCCGTGGCCGCCGGCACGCAGGTGGTCCAGCCGGCCCCCGCCGCGCCAGCCGCCTCCTCGGGCGGCGGCGGCGGCGCGATTTCGTGGCCGCTCGCGCTCGGGCTGGGCGCGCTTGGCTTGCTGTTGAACTGGGTCGGACGCCGCCGGCGCCCGGTGCGGTCGCGCTGAAACCGCGCTGAAACCGCGCTGAATTCGCGGCGCGCGGGGCACCGTCCGGCCTCCGCCCGGCGCGCCCCTTGTCCGCGCGCCTATGCCGGTGGCTCGCCCCGGCGGCGCTGCCACCACTCCTGCACCAGCCATAGCCCCAGGCCGGCCAGCGCGCCGGCCGCGTGCGAGATGCGCACGACCCCGAACCCCCACTGCGGGTCGAACACCACGGGCGCGAGCCACGACTGCTCAAGCCAGGTCTTGACCAACACGCCAAGGCAGAGCGCCACGCCGAGCACGCGCGACACGCCGCTTCCATAGAGCAGCCGCAGCCCGCCCCACAGGGCCAACCCGTGCAACGCGCCGGACAATCCGCCATACCAGCCCACCGACGGCACCCGGCATAACGCCAGTTGCACCGCAACGCCGCAGGCGAACAGGACCGCCAACATCGCGCCGGCGCGCGCCTCGCGGCCAATCAGCAGGAACAGGCCCGCGGCGGCCAGCAGGTCCGCCAGCCAGTGCTGCCAGCCGAGGTGGACCCACATTGCCGTCAGCAGGCGCCACCACTGGCCCGCCACGCCGTGGCCCATGACCGCTTCGCGCAGATAGAGCCCGTGCGCGTGCAGCCACGGAATGAAGGTAAAAGCGGCACCCAGGGCGGCCGTGAGCGCCAGTACGGCCAGCACGCCCGGCCATCCCGGCCGGCGCGCCGCGCCAGCCGCCGGCACGTTCATTTGCCGCCGGCGGCAACCGGCTCGCCGAACACCGCTTGCCAAAGGGTGCGCACGTGTTCCGCCTGCTGCGCCACCACGGCCGGCGCAACCCGTGCGTGGACCTGCCCGTCCAGGCGCAGCTGGTGCTGGCGGGCACGGAACAGGCGATAGGCATCGCCCACTTCGCGCGCCAGCGTGGCATCGATCAGGCCGATTTCGCCGGCCGTGCGCAGCAGCGCGATATTGCCGGCATTGCGCGTGAGCGCGGGATGATCGTGGCTGTGCAGCAGCACGAGGTATTGCACCGTGAACTCGATGTCGACCATGCCGCCGCGATCATGCTTGAGGTCGAACAATCCGCTTGGATTGGGATGGCCATCGGCCACCTTGTGGCGCATGGCGACGATCTCGCCGCGCAGCGTGGCGGCGTCGCGCGGCTGGCGCAGGATCTCGTCGCGCAGGCTCTCGAAATGCGCGCCGATCCCGGGGTCGCCCGCGCAAAAACGCGCGCGGGTAAGGGCCTGGTGCTCCCACACCCAGGCGGTGTTGTCGCCCTCGCGCTGCTGGTAGCGACGAAAGCCCTCGAAGCTGGTCACCAGCAGCCCGGCCTCGCCGTTGGGGCGCAGGCGCGTGTCGACATCGAACAGCGTGCCGGCCGCGGTATGGCTGGTCAGCCAGGTGATCAAGCGGCGCGCGTAGGCGGCATAGACGTCAGGCGCGCGCTCGTGCTCGTCCTCGTAGAGGAAGATGATGTCGAGGTCGGAGGCATAGCCCAGCTCCTTGCCGCCCAGCTTGCCGTAGGCGATCACGGCAAAACGCGGCTGCTCGGCATGCCGGGTCGCCAGCTGGCGCCAGACGGCCTGCAGGGTCACCTCGAGCATGGCATCGGCCAGGTCCGACAGCCGGTCGGCGATCTGCTCGACGGTCAGCATGCCTTGCAGGTCTTGCAACAGGACGCGGAAAGTCTCGGCGTGGTGCTCGCGGCGCAGGATGTCCATCTGCGCTTCGATCTGCCCGTCGGCCGCGTCGAGGCGCGCGGCAAGGCGGCTGCGAAAGCCAGCCCAGTCGGGCGCGCCCGCCAGGGCATCGCTGTCGAGCAGTTCGTCGAGCAGCTGCGGGTGGCGGGTCAGGTAGGCGGCGGCCCAGCTCGATGCGTGCAGCGTGTCGGCCACGCGCGCCATCGCCTGCGGGTACTCGGAAAGCAGCGACAGGTAGGACGCGCGGCGGCTGATGGCATCCAGGAAATCGACAAAGCGGGCGATGGTGCGGTCGGCATCTTCCTGGCGCGAGGCCAGGTCAAGCGCGCGGTTGACCAGCAGGTCAAAACGCACCCGGCTGGGCTCGGACAGCGCACGGTAGCGCAGCGAGCCGCCGATGGCGCGCAGGCGGTCGAGCAGCCCGGTGCAATCGCCGAAGCCGGCTGAGGCCAGGCGTTCGCACGGCGGTTCATCCTGTTCTTCCTGGATCAACGCCGGCCACAACGCCTCGCACGGCGCGTGCGCTTCATCGGGGTCCGAGAAGGTGGCCTCGAACTGTTGCGCCACCGGATCCTGCAGCGACGCCAGCCGCTCGAGCAAGGCCGGCCAGTCGGCGCAGCCCATCATCTTCGCCACCGCCAGCTGCTCCTCTTCCGAGGTTGGCAGGTGGTGCGTCTGGGCATCGTCGCGATACTGCAGGCGGTGCTCGAGCTGGCGCAGGAAGCGGTAGGCGTGCGCCAGTTGCTCGGCCTGGCCCGCAGGCAACAGCCCATGCTCCACCGCCACCGTCAGCACCTCCAGGGTGCGCCGGATGCGCAGCGCCGGGTCCTGGCCGCCGCGGATCAGCTGGAAGACCTGTGCCATGAACTCGATCTCGCGGATGCCGCCGCGGCCGAGCTTGATATTGAAGGCACGCTGGTTGACGCGCTGGCCGCCGCCTGGCGCCGCCAGCCCGCCGCTGCGCTTGGCCGCCTCGGCGCGAATCTGCGCGTGCAGCGAGCGGATCGCCGCAATCACGCCGTAGTCGAGGTAGCGGCGGAAGACGAAGGGCGTGGTCAGGCTGGCCAGTTGCGCGGCGGTACGCTGCGCATGCGGGGTATCCAGCGCCGACACCACCCTGCCCTTGATCCAGGCGTAGCGCTCCCACTCGCGCCCCTGCACCATCAGGTATTGCTCCAGCATGCCGAAGCTGCAGGCCAGCGGCCCGGCGTCGCCATTGGGGCGCAGGCGCATGTCGACGCGGAACACGTAGCCGTCTCCGGTCACGTCGGCCAGCAGGTTGATCAGGCGCCGTCCCAGGCGGATGAAGTACTCGTGATTGGACAGGCTGCGTTGCCCGCCACGCGTGTCGCCGTCTTCGTCGTACAGGAAGATCAGGTCGATATCGGACGACACATTGAGCTCGCGGCCACCCAGCTTGCCCATGCCGACCACCACCAGCTCCTGGACTTCCCCACTGCTCTGCCCGACTGGACGGCCGTAGGTCGGGGCGAGGTCCGCTTCCAGCATGGCCAGGCCGTACTGGATGCCGAGCTCGGCCAGATCCGTCATCGCGCCGGTGACTTCGCCCAGCGTCGACTGCCCGCGCAGATCGCGCTCGATCACCACGCACATCACTTCCGCGCGCAAGCGGCGCAGCGCGCGCTTGATGGCGTCGTCCACGTCGGCCGACGGCGCATGCAGGACCTTGAGCCGTGCCTCCATCCAGGCGCGCGTGAGCGGCTGGTCGCGCGCGAGCGCGACGATGTCGGCCAGCTCGGGACGGGCCTGCACCATGCGGCGGGTGTAATGGGAATAGGCGGGCGAGTACAATGCCATGCCGGCACAATCGACCGGCACGAGTTCAACGGCGGCCACCACCGCGAACGGGCCGGTGGCCATGTCGGCCACGGCCTGCCTGGCAGCGCTGGAAGTGTTGCCGGGCGCATGTTCGCCGGCAGCCCCATCGGTTGCTGCGGTATCGGGCGCGGCTGCGGAACTCGTCGGATCAGTGGAAGTCATTCCTGTTACTTGGTAGCGCGTGAGCCGGCCCTGGGCCGGCGCGCGCGTTATGCACGGCCGGTCAGGCACCGAATTGGAGAGCGCCTAGTATTGTCGGATAATCTGCGCATGTCCAGCCGCGCCACCCCACCTGCCGATCCCTCCGCCGCCACCGCCGGCGGCACGCCGGCACTCGAAGGGGCCGCCGGTGCAGGCTCACCCCCATCGCAGCAAGGCAACCTGCGCGCGCTTGTGTTTGCGCGTGCTTGCGGCCGCGCCCTGCTCGCAGGCTTGCGCCATCCCGTCTGGCGCGGCCTGGGACGCGTGCTGGTGCGCCTGGCCCTGGCGCTGGTGCTGCTGGCGCTGCTCGCCGGGCTCCTGATCCGCTTCGTGCTCTGGCCGCAGGCCTCGGCCGCGCGCACCTGGCTCGAGCAGCGCGGCTCGGTGGCGCTCGCGGCCCATTTGAGCATCGGCCAGCTGGATACCTACTGGGATGGCTGGCACCCCGCTTTCCATGCCCGCGACGTCAAGGCCGTCGATGCCGAGCAGCGCGTGCTGCTGGCGGCGGGCGAGCTTGACGGCAAGCTGTCATGGCGGTCTCTGTTCAGCATGGACGTGCTGTTCCAGCGGATCTCCGCCAGCCGGACCGACCTGCTGATCCGCCGCTCCGCCGACGGCAAGCTCAAGGTGGCCGGCATGGCCGTGGATACCACCGGCGCCCAGCCGCAGGACAACCGGCTGTTCGACTGGCTGCTGGCCCAGGGCAAGGTCGAGCTCACCGACGGCAAGCTGCGCTGGCTCGACGACAAGAACAAACTGCCACAACTGGACGTGGGCGATATCCAGCTCAGCGTGCAGCGCCACGGCTCGCGCCACACGTTCAAGCTCGAAGCGCAATCGGCCACGCTTGCGCCACGCCCGCTGGTGGTGCAGGCGGACTTCCGCCATGAGTACCTGCACCGCACCGGCGACTGGCACAACTGGTACGGGCAGGCCAGCTGGGATCTTGGCCGGCTGGAGCTCCCGGTGCTGCAGCGCTATCTCGCGGTCTTCGACCGGGTCACGCGCGGCACCTTCAGCACCGACGGCACCATCGAGTTTCGCGGTGGCCAGATCACCCGCAGCCAGGCCCGGCTGCGCGCCAGCAGCGTGGACCTGAAGCTCTCCGGCGCGCCCGAAGCGCTCAAGCTCGCCAGTGCCCAGGCCTTTGTCCTGCACCGCGCGGGGCGCGACCGCGACAACATCCTCACCATCGACACCCTGCTGTGGCAGCCCGAGCCCGCGGAAGGGCCGGCCGTGCCACCGGCACAGCAAGCGCAGGCTGCTTCCGCAGCCGCGGCCTCCCCCCCCGGCGGCGCCAGCAGCGAAGGCGCCTGGCGCGAGGGCATGCGCAAGGTAGTGGTCGGCTGGGCCACCGACAACAAGGGCGCGCTGCGCAAGTTCACGCTCAAGGCACCCACCTTCGACCTGAACACCGTGCGCGCGCTGGCCACCTCGCTGCCGCTCGACACCGCTTTGTCGCGCCAGCTGCGCGCGCTCCAGCCCTCCGGCCATGTCGACAACCTGGACGTGAACTGGACCCGGGATCGCCAGGGCATGCTGAGCCGCCGTGATGGCCAGCGCCACTTCAACGTGCAGGGCACGCTGCGCAGCGTCTCGGTGCTTGGCCAGCCCGCCAACCCGCCCGTCGGCCCGAACGGCAAGCCCCACCTGGGCGTGCCGGGCTTTTCGCGGATCTCCGGCAGCTTCAGTTTCGACGAACGCCAGGGCAGCGCCCGTTTTGAAGGCAACAATGCCGCGCTGATGCTGCCGGGCATGTTCGAGGATCCGCGCCTGTCGTTCGACCAGATCAACGGCGAAGTGCGCTGGACCAATGACAATGGCAAGCTGGCGGTGCGCACCGACGGCGTGCAATTCGCCAACGCGGATACCGCGGGCAGCGTACGCGGCACATGGCATGCCGGTGGCGACGGGCACGGCGGCATTGCCGACCTGACCGGCGAGCTGACCCGCGCCCAGGTCAGCCGTGTGCCGCGCTACCTGCCCATGGGCATACCCGCCTCCACGCGCCAGTACCTGGCTGGCGCCCTGGTCGGCGGCGATGCCAGCGGCGTCAAGTTCCTGCTCAAGGGCGACCTGGAGCACTTCCCCTTCCACAGCCCGTTCGAGGGCGCCGGCGACTTCCGGGTCGAGGTGCCCATCCAGCATGTCAGCTACCAGATCGCGCCCCATGTCAGCGCGCCGGCGGGCAGCGCTGCCAGCGCCAGCAATGGCGGCAAGGCCTGGCCGAACTTCACCGACATCAACGGCCACTTGCTGTTCGAGCGCGGCGGCCTGTCGTTCGTCGCGCAGCGCGCCGGCGTGCAAGGCGCCACCGGCGTCACACTGCAGGACGTCAATGGCCGCATCGCAGACCTCGGCGAGCATGGCCGCCTGGTGCTGGACGGCAGCGCCAGCGGGTCGATGGCAGGCTTCCTGCGCTTCGTTGCCGCCAGCCCGGTGCGCGACTGGACCGGCCAGGTGCTGACGGATATGCGCGCCCAGGGCAACGGCGAGCTTCGGCTCAAGCTTGACCTGCCCCTGACCGAGGCGCAGGCGACCAAGGTCGACGGCCAGTTCCGGCTGCCCGGCAACGAAGTGGTGCTGATCCCGCAATTGCCAGTGCTGGCCGGCACCACCGGCGTCGTCGCCTTCAACGAGCACGGCTTCCAGCTCAACGACCTGCGCGCCCGCTTCCTGGGCGGTGAGATTCGCGCTGGCGGGGGCAGCCAGCCCGACGGCACGATCCGGGTCAATGCCGGTGGCAACCTCACCGCCCAGGGCATCCGCGAAGCGTTTGGCGCCTCGTCGGCGGCCGGGCTGGTACAGAAGCTGGAAGGCAGCACCGCCTACAGCGCCGTGATCGGCGTGCGCGATCACCAGCCCCAGATCACGGTCGCATCGGAGCTGGCCGGGCTGGCGGTGAACCTTCCCGCACCCATGGCCAAGAGCGCGGCGCAGGCCGTGCCAATGCGCTTTGAGCTGCGCCCGTCATCCGCCCGCGCCGGCAGCGAGGAGATGCTGGCGCAATATGGCAACGTGCTCAATGCACGCTACCTGCTGCGCCGCAATGGCGACGCTGTGGAAGTGCAAGCCGGCGGGATCGGCATCGAGCAGCCGGCACCGCAGCCCGCCAGCGGCGTCACCGCGGCGCTCACGGCCAGCCGCTTCGACCTGGACGCGTGGCGCGCCCTGCTGGCGGAAGCCAGCAAGGCCAGTGCAGGCAATGCCGCACCGGTGTCCGCCTACCTGCCGGAACGCATTTCCGCGCGCGCGCGCGCGCTGCACGCCTTTGGCCGCGAGTTTGACGATGTCGTGCTCGAGGCCACCCGCGAAAGCGCTGGCTGGGGCATGCAGATCGAGTCCCGCCAGGTGGCGGGGAACCTGCGCTGGCGCAGCGATGCGGCCACCCCCGCAGGCGCGCTCACGCTGCGCCTGTCGCATCTGAGCATTCCGGACACGGGCGACGCCGCCAGCGCCGGCGATCCGCTCGACGGCAGCACCAGCGACCTGCCCGCGCTGGACCTGGTTGCCGATCGGTTCGAACTGCACGGCCGCGACTTCGGCAAGCTGGAGGTCAAGGCGCGCTCCAGCGAAGACGGCGGCGAGCCCGTATGGACACTGGACCGTCTGGTCATCGAGCAACCGGGCGCGACATTTACCGGCAGCGGCAGCTGGCGCTTGCCGCGCCGGGTGCGCGAAGGCGCTGCCGCCGAGCGCCGCACGCTGCTCGACTTCAAGCTCGACGTGCGCAACGGCGGCCAGGTGCTGGAGCGTATGGGCCTGCCCCACATGCTGGCTGATGGCCACGGCACCTTCGAAGGCCGGATCGGATGGCGCGGCTCGCCGCTGTCGATCGACTACCCTACCTTGTCGGGCCGGATGAAGCTGCAGCTGGAGAATGGCCAGATCCTCAGCGTGGACCCGGGCGCGGCCAAGCTGCTGGGCGTGCTCAGCCTGCAAGGCCTGATGCGGCTGGCCACCTTCGACTTCCGCGGCGTGGCGGGCCAGGGCATGGTGTTCGACGAGATCACCGGCACCGGCACGATCGAGAACGGCGTGGCCAGCACCAAGGACTTCGCGCTCAAGGGCGGACAGCTGCGTGCCTCGATGACCGGCAGCGCGAACATCCCGCGCGAAACGCAGGACCTGGACGTGACGGTCGTGCCGCGCATCAACGCCACCTCCGCCTCGGTGGCGGCGGCGTTCATCAATCCCGCGCTCGGCATCGGCACACTGGCGGCGCAGTTGCTGTTCGCTGACGAATTCTCCAAGGCCTTCAGCCGCCGCTTCCATATCAGCGGTGGCTGGGCGAACCCGCAGATCATCAAAGTGGGGGAGAATAAGACCGATTCGCCGCCCGTGCAGGGTTTGTTCAATCGTGTCTACCCGGCGCCATAACCGTAGCGACCGGCCCTGCCGTCCGAGCCCCGCCGCGCAGCCGCCGCAAGCCAAGGAAACCGCTTCATGACCGCAAATGCCTCCGCATCAGCACCCAGCGCAGCCCCTAGCTCGGCCCACGGCGCGACCCCTTTTCGCGTCGCTGCCATCCAGACCATCAGCGGGGTTTCGCCCGAGGCCAACCTGGCCCGCGCCGACGCGCTGATCGCGCAGGCCGCCAAGGGCGGCGCCGAACTGGTGCTGCTGCCGGAGTACTTCTGCATGATGGGCCTGCGCGAAGGCGACAAGGTGGCGATCCGCGAGCGCGACGGCGACGGGCCGATCCAGTCATTCCTGGCCGATGCCGCGCGCCGCCACCGGATCTGGCTGGTCGGCGGCACCCTGCCCTTGTGGTGCGAGGACGAGGCCCGCGTCTACAACACGTCGCTCGTCTACGACCCGCGCGGCGAACGCGTGGCGCGCTACGACAAGATCCACCTGTTCGGCTTCACGCGCGGCACTGAAAGCTACGACGAATCGCGTACCATCCTGGCCGGCCAGACCCCGGTCAGCTTCGAGGCGCCCTGTGGACGGGTCGCCATGTCGGTCTGCTATGACTTGCGCTTCCCGGAGCTCTACCGCCAGCTCGCCGAGAGCGGCGGCACCAGCTTGATTTTGATGCCGGCCGCCTTCACCTACACCACCGGCCAGGCACACTGGGAGATCCTGCTGCGCGCCCGCGCCATCGAAAACCAGTGCTATGTGCTGGCCGCCGCACAGGGCGGGAAGCACGAGAACGGACGGCGCACCTGGGGCCACTCGATGCTGATCGATCCCTGGGGCGAGGTGATGGCGGTGCTGCCGGAAGGCGAAGGCGTGGTGAGCGGGCTGATCGACCCCGCGCGCCTGGACGAGGTGCGGCAGAACCTGCCTGCGCTGCGCCATCGGGTGCTGTAGCATGTACAAGCAATGACCTGGCCGATTCCCCGATTCCCCGATTCCCGGGAATCGCCAGCATCCCAGATTTTTACGCGGCGGCGTCATTTCGCCACCGCGGCACGACGATAAAGGACAACCATGAACGCCGGCGACCTCGGAATCCGCAACCTCGCCACCGCCCAGCAGTTGCTGCTGGCGCCCTACGGCCTGGACGAAACCAATCTGCAGCGCGTGCTGGCGGACATCTTCACGCATAAGGTCGACTACGCCGACCTCTACTTCCAGTACACCCGCAACGAGGCGTGGAGCCTGGAAGAAGGCATCGTCAAGTCGGGCAGCTTCAGCATCGACCAGGGCGTTGGCGTGCGCGCCGTGTCCGGCGACAAGACCGCCTTTGCCTACTCCGACGACATCAGCCTGGACGCCTTGCTCAAGGCCGGCGCAGCAACCCGCACCATCGGCCGCGCTGGCAGCGGCCGCGTCAAGGTGGCGAGCAAGATGGCCTCCCAGGGCGGGCGCAACCTGTACTCGCCCAATGACCCGCTGGACTCGATGGACGCCGCCGAAAAGGTGGCGCTGCTCGAGCGCGTGGAACGCATGGCCCGCGCCAAGGACCCGCGCGTGGTGCAGGTGATGGCAGGCCTGGCCGGCGAATACGATGTGGTGCTGGTGGCGCGCAGCGACGGCATCATCGCCGCCGACGTGCGCCCGCTGGTGCGGGTCTCCGTCACGGTGATCGCCGAGCAGAACGGACGCCGCGAGATCGGCTCCTCCGGCGGCGGCGGGCGCTATGCCTACGGCTATTTCACCGATGAGCTGCTGCGCCAGTACGTGGACGAGGCCGTGGCCTCGGCGCTCGTCAACCTCGAGGCGCGTCCGGCTCCCGCCGGTGCGATGACCGTCGTGCTCGGCCCGGGCTGGCCCGGCGTGCTGCTGCACGAGGCCATCGGCCATGGCCTGGAAGGCGACTTCAACCGCAAGGGCTCGTCGGCCTTCGCCGGCCGCATGGGTGAGCGCGTGGCGGCCAAGGGCGTGACGGTGGTGGACGACGGCACGCTGGCCAACCGCCGCGGCTCGCTCAACCTCGACGACGAGGGCAACCCGACCCAGTGCACCACGCTGATCGAGGACGGCATCCTCAAGGGCTATATCCAGGACACGCTCAACGCGCGCCTGATGAAGATGCCGGTAACCGGCAACGCACGCCGCGAGAGCTACGCTGCGCTGCCGATGCCGCGCATGACCAACACCTACATGCTCAATGGCAACCGCGACCCGCAGGAGATCATCGCCAGCGTCAAGCGCGGCCTCTACGCGGTCAACTTCGGCGGCGGCCAGGTCGACATCACCAACGGCAAATTCGTCTTCTCCGCCAGCGAGGCTTACCTGGTCGAGGACGGCAAGATCACCGCCCCGGTCAAGGGCGCCACGCTGGTCGGCAACGGCCCGGAATCGCTCAAGGACGTCACCATGATCGGCAACGACATGCGCCTGGACTCGGGCGTGGGCGTGTGCGGCAAGGAAGGCCAGAGCGTGCCGGTGGGCGTGGGCCAGCCGACCCTGCGCATCGAGAACATGACGGTGGGCGGCACGGCCTGATTGCCGTCCCGCTGGTCGGGCAGGTCGGGCGCGGTCCCTAGCCGTTCAGGGCCGCGCCTCGTAGATCAGGTTGAACGGCGTTTGCGCCGCCCGGCGAAAACGCGAAAACCCGCCCTGCTGCACCACCGATCGCATGCGTGCCTCGCCCGACTGGGCGCCCAGGCACAGGCCCACCTCCTGCGAGCGCGACGCTGGCGTGCAAATGAAGGTCGAGGCCGAGTAAAACACCCGCCCGACCGGGTTCAGGTTGTCTTCGAGCCGGTCGTTGGCGAAAGGCTCGACGATCATCCAGGTGCCGTCCGGGCGCAAGGTCTCGCGCACATGCGCGGCGGCGCCTACCGGATCGCCCATGTCGTGCAGGCAGTCGAACACGGCCACCAGGTCGTAATCCTTGCCGCCATACTCCTTGGCTTTTGCCACCTCGAAATGCACGCGGTCCTGCACGCCGGCGCGCGCCGCCGCCTCGGTGGCAAAGCGGATCGACGGCTCGTGGTAGTCAAAGCCGTAGAACTCCGATGCCGGATACGCCTGCGCCATGATGATGGTGGAGGCGCCATGCCCGCAGCCCACGTCGGCCACGCGAGCGCCAGCCTGCAGCCTGGCCTGCGCATCCTCTAGCGCGGGAATCCATTCCGCCGTCAGGTGCGCCGCATAGCCCGGACGGAAAAACCGCTCGGTGCCGTGAAACAGTGACGGATCGTGTTCATGCCAGCCCAGCCCGCGCCCGTTGCGAAAGGCGTCCACGATCTTGGGAATCGCCTTGAACTGCGCGACGGCGATCTGGAAGGCGCCTGGAATAAAGGCGGGGCTGCCCTCCTGCGCCAGCGCGAAGGCCTGCTCCTCGGTCAGGCTGAACAGATCGGTGGCCGGGTCGTACGCGACATAGCCGCTGGCCGCCTGTGCGGACAACCACTCGAGCAGATAGCGCTCATCGGTATGGGTTTTCTCGGCCAGCACCTGCACTGTCATCGGTTTCTCGGCCAAGGCTTTGTACAGGCCAAGCGTATCGCCGACCACGATGGTGGCTGCATGCATCACCGCGCCCAGATCCTGGACGAACTGCCCCATGAAGGCGTTTAGCCTCCCCTCATCGATCGCCATGATGTTTCCCTCCCCCTCGCCTCAGCCCCGCGTGCCCGAGCCGCCCGGCACGCCGCGTTCGCCTGTCTTCCCCCCGGGCAAACCGGTGCAGGCGCCGCCGCCGCACTGCGGTGCGCGCTGGCGACGCCTATACTGGCCTCATTCATGTTGGTTCACGCACGGGAAGGCGCCAATACGCAGCATTGCGTACCCGCGCGCTACCCAAAGCCGCCGCAATGCTCACATCCAGCCGCTGCCAGGATGGCCAGGCGCTCTCCATGCTCGCCAGGCTGACCGCGCGCGAGCAGCAGGTGCTGCGCTGGCTGGCGCACGGCAAGACGGACCGCGAAATTGCGGGCATGCTCGGCATCAGCGCCCGCACGGTGCAAAAGCACCTCCAGCATGTGTACGTGAAGCTGGGCGTGGAGAACCGCACCGCCGCTGTGATGCGCGGGCTGGAACTGGATCCGGGCGCCGCCATGGAACGGCCGGAAATTGTGGCCAGTCCAATGCCGGACGCTTGCCAAGCCCCTTAAAACGCGCTATAAAGATGCTTCGTTACCCGATGGTCAACGGCCTCAGCCGGCAGAATTGGCAAGGCCGGCGCAATTTTCTGCCATCTCGTGACGCATTGCCGCAAATAACCGACGCCATTTGAGCCGCATCCCATCCATGTCCGCTAAGTTTTATTTTTACTTTTTTAGCGATCTCGCACCGCTGGCGGATGGAGAGGGACGATCGTAAGTGCCTCCAGAATTCAAAAAAAGCCGCCAGCGAACCTGGCGGCTTTTTTTATACCGGCCCGCACCCAGCTCTAGCCCAGACACCCCAAACACACGACCCTACAAAATCCGGAGCCATCATGCTGAAGAACACCGACGACCTGCGCATTCGCGAACTCAAGGAATTGTTGCCTCCGGCGCACCTGATCCGCGAGTTCGGCTGCTCCGAAAAGGCGTCCGACGTGATCTATGGCGCGCGCCAGTCCATGCACCGGATCCTGCACGGCATGGATGACCGCCTGATCGTGATCATCGGCCCCTGCTCCATCCACGACACCCGCGCCGCGCTCGAGTACGCCAAGCTGCTCAAGGTCCAGCGTGACCGTTTCGCCGGGGAGCTGGAAGTCGTGATGCGGGTGTATTTCGAAAAGCCCCGCACCACTGTGGGCTGGAAGGGCCTGATCAACGACCCGCACATGGACGGCAGCTTCAAGATCAACGACGGCTTGCGCACCGCGCGCGAACTGCTGCTGAACATCAGCGAGCTGGGCGTGCCGACCGGTACCGAATACCTCGACATGATCAGCCCGCAATACATCGCCGACCTGGTCAGCTGGGGTGCCATCGGCGCACGCACCACGGAAAGCCAGGTGCACCGGGAGCTCGCCTCCGGACTGTCGTGCCCGGTCGGATTCAAGAACGGCACCGATGGCAACGTCAAGATCGCTGTCGATGCGATCAAGGCCGCCTCGCAGCCCCACCATTTCCTGTCGGTGACCAAGGGCGGGCACTCCGCCATCGTGTCAACCTCGGGCAATGAGGATTGCCACATCATCCTGCGCGGCGGCAAGGCGCCTAACTATGATGCCGCCAGCGTGCAGGAAGCCTGCGAAGCGATCTCCAAGGCCGGCCTGGCCGCGCGCCTGATGATCGATGCCTCGCACGCCAACAGCAGCAAGAAACACGAGAACCAGATCCCGGTCTGCGAGGACATCGGCCGCCAGATGGCCGCGGGCGACGAGCGCATCGTCGGCGTGATGGTGGAATCCCACCTGGTGGGCGGCCGCCAGGACCACGCCCAGGGCACGCCGGTGGAAGACCTCACCTACGGCCAGTCGGTCACCGATGCCTGCATCGGCTGGGACGATTCGGTAAAGGTGCTCGAAACCCTGGCCAGCGCCGTCAAGGCACGCCGCCTGGCCAAGGGCACCGGCAACTGAGCCGCCTGACGCGGCCCGGGGCGCTTGCGCACCGGGCGCGCGGGCAAAGAAAAAGCCGCTGGGATCAGCGGCTTTTTCTTGTTCCAGACCCGCGCGCGGCCTGGGCCGGCGCCGTCTGGCTTACTTCTTCAGGACCAGGCCGCCCGGCAACGATTCGATGTAGGCGGCGATATCCTTCAGCTCATCCCGGGTGAAGGGACGCGGCTTGCCATCCTTGCCCGTCACGCCGGGGTTGGCGTTGACCTGGCCAGCCATGATGGCGTTGGAGCGGCCCACCTGCGGGTTGGTGGTGATCTGGTAGGCAGCCAGCGCGTGGTACAGGTAGTCGGCATGCTGGCCGGCCAGCTTCGGGTAATCCGGGGTGATCGGGGCATTCAAGCCGGCGCCGTGGCAGGCCGCGCAGTTGCCCTTCTCCACCAGCGCCTTGCCGCGCGCGAGGTCGGCAGCCGAGGCGGTGATGGCCGAGGCGCCCAGCACGAGTGCGCCGATCGCGAGCGAAAGCGTCTTAAGCGTATTCATGGGTGGGTCCTCTTACTTCTGGGTGTTGTTTTGCGTGCTGGAAGACTGCTGCGCGTAGTAGGCAGCCACGTCGGCGATGTCCTGGTCGGTCAGGGTCGCGGCAATGCCACGCATGGTCGGGTGCTTGCGGTCGCCCTTCTGGTATTCCTTGAGCGCATTTTCGATGTACTTGGCGTTCTGGCCGCCGAGCAGGGGCACCTGGTACACCTCGGGGAAGGAGGCGCGATAGCCGGGAATCCCATGGCAACCAATACACATCGCGACCTTGTTTTTGGCGGCGTCCACATTGCCCTTGACTTCCTGGGCTTGCGCAGCCGTTGCGGCCGCGCCCAGCACCACCATCGTGAGGAGCTTTTTCATTGTCGTAGCTGATTGGAAGTGTTAAACCCTGCGTGACCTGCCCAACCGGTCGGAAATGGCTTCAGAATGCGTCCGGCCGGACCGTATCTGCCCGCGGGTAGATGCGGTGCTGCCAGCGTGGGCCGGATACCCGGGCGCCGTGGTAAGCGCTGCCGGTGCATCTCGGCGTTGTCTCCGCCTCATTCTGTAACCATCTCTTGTCATCGCCGCCTCCCGGCAAGGACCGCGGGAGTGACAAGGCGGACAAAGCGAGGGGGGTGGAGTCTTGGACGTGGGGGGCGCGTCAAACCGCCGCATTGTACAGCACGCTGCACGTGGCAGTCCAGCATGGCACGGCGAGCCACACGCGAACCGAAAAGCTCTTTTATACTGGCCAATTCCGACACGCACAAACCCCTTCAGGTTGCCCCATGTCCAACACCACCAACGCCAGCCAGAACCAGCAAAACCGTTTCGAAGGCACGCAGCAATACGTCGCCACCGATGACCTCAAGCTGGCCGTCAATGCCGCCCGCGCCCTGCAGCGCCCGCTCCTGATCAAGGGCGAGCCCGGCACCGGCAAGACCATGCTGGCCGAGGAGGTGGCCGCGGCGCTCGGCATGCCCCTGCTGCAGTGGCACATCAAGTCCACCACCAAGGCGCAGCAGGGCCTGTATGAATACGACGCGGTGTCGCGCCTGCGCGATTCGCAGCTCGGCGACGACCGCGTCCACGACATCCGCAACTACATCATCAAGGGCGTGCTTTGGCAGGCCTTCGAGGCCGACCAGCAAGTGGTGCTGCTGATCGACGAGATCGACAAGGCCGACATCGAATTCCCGAACGACCTGCTGCGTGAAATCGACCGCATGGAATTCTATGTGTACGAGACGCGCGAGCTGGTCAAGGCGCGCCACCGCCCGCTGGTGATCATCACCTCGAACAACGAGAAGGAGCTGCCCGACGCCTTCCTGCGCCGCTGCTTCTTCCACTACATCAAGTTCCCCGACGCCGAGACCATGCAGCGCATCGTCGACGTGCACTATCCCGGCATCAAGCGCGAGCTGGTAGCCGCGGCGCTCGAATCGTTCTATGAGATGCGCAACCTGCCGGGCCTGAAGAAGAAACCCTCCACGTCGGAACTGATCGACTGGCTCAAGCTGCTGATGGCCGAGGACATCCCGCCCGAAGCGCTCAAGAGCCCGGACAAGAAGGCCGCGATCCCGCCGCTGCATGGCGCGCTGCTGAAGAACGAGCAGGACGTGCACCTGTTCGAGCGTCTCGTCTTCATGAACCGCGCCAACCGCTGAGCGCCGCGCCATGGCACGCTTTATCGAACCCGTCACCCTGCGCGGCCAGCACGCCTTGCTGGAGCCGCTGCGCCCGGAGCATGAGGCCGAGGTACAGGCCGCCGTCGCCGATGGTGAGCTGTGGAAGCTCTGGTACACCTCGGTGCCGGCGCCGGACCAGGTGCGCGCGTGGACCGACACCGCGCTGCTAATGCGCGAGCAGCAGGGCGCGATGCCGTTTGTGATCCGCGAAGTCCGCGACGGCGTGCCGGGCGCGGTGGTGGGCGCGACGCGTTACTTCAATGTCGACGGCGCCAACCGGCGCCTGGAGATCGGCCATACCTGGCATGCGCAGCGCGTGCAGCGCAGCGCCGTGAACACCGAATGCAAGCTGATGCTGCTCACGCACGCGTTCGAGCAGCTGGCATGCATCGCCGTGGAATTCCGCACGCACTGGATGAACCACCAGAGCCGCACCGCCATCGCCCGGCTTGGCGCCAAGCAGGACGGCGTGCTGCGCAACCACCAGCGCATGCCCGACGGTTCGCTGCGCGATACCGTGGTGTTCTCCATCATCGCCAGCGAATGGCCGACGGTGAAGCGCCACCTGCAATACCGCCTGGACCTGCCGGGGCGCGCCTCGTGAACCTGCACGCAAACCGCCGCACCCGCTCCGGGAAACTCTAAGCGAGCCCACCATGCTGATCGATTTTTTCTTCTCGCTGCGCCACGCCAAGCTGCCCGTCTCGGTCAAGGAATACCTGACCATGCTGGAAGCGCTCAAGGCCGAGGTGATCACGCCGTCGATCGACGAGTTCTACTACTTGTCGCGCATGACGCTGGTCAAGGACGAGAAGCACTTCGACAAGTTCGACCAGACCTTTGCCGCCTACTTCAAGGGCATCGAAAGCCTGGTCGACTGGAAATCCGACATCCCCCTGGACTGGCTGCAAAAGACGCTGGAGCGCGAGCTCTCGGCCGAGGAAAAGGCCAAGATCGAAGCCATGGGGGGCCTCGACAAGCTGATGGAGCGGCTCAAGCAGCTGCTCGACGAGCAAAAGGAAAAACACGAGGGCGGCAACAAGTGGATCGGTACCGGCGGCACCTCGCCGTTCGGGCACGGCGGCTATAACCCGGAAGGCATCCGCATCGGCGGCCCGTCCAAGGGCAACCGCACCGCCATCAAGGTGTGGGAAACCCGCGCCTACAAGGACTACGACGACCAGGTCGAACTCGGCACGCGCAATATCAAGGTGGCGCTGCGCCGCCTGCGCCGTTTCGCGCGCGAAGGCGCGGAAACCGAGCTGGACCTGGACGACACCATCCACTCCACCGCCGCCAATGCCGGCCTGCTCGACATCAAGCTGCGCCCGGAGCGCCACAACAAGGTCAAGGTGCTGATGCTGATGGACGTCGGCGGCTCGATGGACGACCACATCAAGCGCGTGGAGGAATTGTTCTCGGCCACCAAGACCGAGTTCAAGCACCTGGAGTATTACTACTTCCACAACTGCGTGTATGACTACGTCTGGAAGAACAATCGCCGCCGCCATGCGGAGAAGATCGCCACGTGGGACCTGATCCACAAGTACACGCCGGACTACAAGGTGATCTTTGTCGGCGATGCCACCATGAGCCCGTATGAGATCCTGCAGCCCGGGGGCTCGGTGGAGTACAACAACCCCGAAGCCGGGGCGGTATGGCTCAACCGCCTGATCGAGCAGTTCCCGCGCTTCGTCTGGCTCAACCCCGAACCCGAAGGCCTGTGGCAATACCGGCAGTCGGTCACGGTGATCAACCAGATCATGAAGTCGCGCATGTATCCGGTCACGCTCGGCGGACTGGAGCAGGCGATGCGCCTGCTCTCCAAGTAACGCCACCGGGTCTGGACTGCTGCCCCTGTGTTTCAGGCGCGCAGCAGTCCGCCCAGCATTCCCCCCTGCTCGCCCCCTCCCCCCCGCCCGCGCCCGAACAGCGTGCGCGCCACGCGCTCGCTATCCAGCCCGAAGCTCTGTGCCGCTGCCGCGGCGATCAACCCATCCAGTTCCGTGGTCGGCGCCAGGTCGCGCCCCTGGTAAAGCGATCCCTGCGCCAGCCCCGGCCAGTCGGCCAGCACGCGCCCGCCTTTGACCCCGCCGCCCAGCAACATCGCCGCCGCGCCGGTGCCGTGATCGGTGCCGCCGGTGCCGTTGGCAGCGGCGGTGCGCCCGAACTCCGTGGCCACCAGCACGGTGGTGCGCTCCCATGACGGGCCCAGCCCGTCGCGCAGTGCTGCCAGCATGGTGTCCAGGGCCTTGAGGCGGGCCGCCAGGCGTGGCGCTTGCGCGCTGTGCGTATCCCAGCCGCCGGTCTCGATCATGGCAATGCGCGGCCCGTCCGCGCGCGCCAGGAAGCCGGCGGCGAGACGGCCGAGGCTGGCCGGGTCCTGGCGTGCACCGGCGTCGCCTGCCAGCCCGCGTGCCTGCATGGCCGCGTTCCAGAGCGGATGCAATTGCGGATCCATCTCGTAGAGCTGGCCGACGCGCGCGAGCAGGTCATCAGGTGCTGACGGCAGTGCCGATGGCGCATAGGAGCCGACCTCCACCGGCCCGCGCAGCGCCGCCGGCACCGTGGGCGCGAAGGCAATGGCATTCTCGGGCCGCTTGGGCAGCAGGCTCACCAGCCGGTTCATCCAGCCATCTTTCACCTGGTAAGGCGCGGCGCCGCCGGTCTCCAGCACGTTCTGGCCGTCGAAGTGCGAACGCTCGCGATATGGCGATGCTACCGCCTGCACGAACAGCGCCTGCCCGGCGGCGTACATCCGTGCCGTTTCCGTCAGCGCGGGATGCAACGCGAACGTGCCATCGAGCTTGGTGGCTTGCGCCGCATCGATGGCCAGCGCGCCACGCAGGCGGGCGTAACCAGGATCGGCGTAGGGAATGACCGTGTTCAGGCCATCGGCGGCACCGCGCTGGATGACGAAGACGAAGCGGCGATCGGAATCGACGCTGGCGAGCGTGAGGCGCGGCAACGCAAGCATGGCGGCGGCACCGCCCGTCGCGCGGAGGAAATCTCGGCGGGAAAACATGACAATCACCTCCGTTGAAAATCGGGCGACACCAGCAGCAAGGCCAGTGCGGTCTGCGCGCTTTCGGCACGCGCGATGGCGGCAGCGGTTGGTGCCGACAGCGTGCCCGCAAGCAGCTTGGGGCCGAGCTCGCGCGCGTCGATCCGGTCGCCGACGCGTGCGGCCAGCCGCTGCGCCAGCTCAACCCGGCGCACCAGCGCATCGGGTGCGGCCCAGCTTGCGGCAATGTCGTCGTAGCCCGCTGGCGAGCCCGGGCGCCAGACCGGCTGTCCGAGCTGGGTCAGCATGGGCGCGAAGTGCTGTGCGCCCGCCTCGCGCAGACCCAACCCGCGCAGGGAGGAAAGGGTCCACTCCCACGGCGTCTTGAATTTTGCCGGCTCGCTGGCCCAGGCCTCGGGCGACTGCACCAGCGCGCGGTACATCTCGGGCAGCGCGCCACCGCTACGCAGGTACGCCTGCGACACGCGCGCCACTAGCGCGGGCGGCGGCGCATCGGCAACGAAGTGGCGCACCAGCTTGGTGGCCAGGTGATTGGCCGTGGCCTCGCTCTGTGCAAGATCATGCAGCACGGCCAGCGCCTGCGCCTCGCCCTGCTGCGGGTAGCTGCGGCCGAGGATAGTGCGGGTGCCAGGCTCATGCACGCGCGCGCGGAACTGGAAGCGCCCGGGCTCGCCGTCGTCGCGCGCGCCCAGGCCGCCGATGCTCCAGCCGGTCAGCGCACGCGCGAACTCGGTCACGTCGGCCTGCTGGTAGCCGCTGCGCACGCCGAGCGTATGCAGCTCCATGATTTCACGCGCGAGGTTTTCGTTCAATCCGAGCTGGCGCTCGGGTGCGCGCTGCGCAGCCACCAGCGCGGCCATGCTGCCGGGGCCGATCGAGCGGACCTGGTCCAGGAAGACTTGCATGGCGGGATGGCGCTCCACCGCGACCAGCATGTCCTCGAAGCGTCCGAGCACATGCGGGCGGATCGCCTCGGCCTCGAAGGCGCCGGCCAGCGCGGCGACGGCCGGCTTCTCCACCGAGACCGCGAAGTGGTTGGACCAGAAATGCACCAGCCGCTCGACAAACGGCGCTTGCGTCACCAGCGCACTAGCCACGCGCGCGTCGACGGCATCGCGATAGGCCTCGCGCGTCTCGCGCTGCAATTGCTGGCGTGCCGCGGTCTTCGCATCGGCCTGCGCCTGGCGCACCTCGCGCTGCTGGGCGCCGAACTCGCCGGCCAGCGCGGCCGTGTCCGGCTGCGCGCTCCAGGCCGCGGGCCTGGCCTCGTAGTGCGCGAACTGGCCCAGCAGCCAGCCACGCGGATCGGCCGGCAGCGGCTCGTCCGGGCGCGCGCCCAGCCCGAACCGGTTGACCGCGACAGCCGCAGCCGTCATGGCGGTGTTTGTCATGCGTTGCTCCCCTGGGAAGTGCCTGTTGGCTTTGTCGCTATCGCCATTGCCATTGCCATCGTTGTCGTGGTCGATCGCCGCATCATGGCGCCGCCTTCGCGGGCCGCGCCTGGCCGGTGCGCAGCGGGCCGCGCTGGACCAGTGCATCGGCCAGAGTCTGCCGCTCCTCGGGCGACAGCGTGGCGGCGAAATCCACCACGCTGCTTTCCAGGCGGGCACGCACCGCGGCATCGGCCTCGCGCGTGCGGGCCAATGCCGCCGCCAGCGCGTCGCGCTCGAACTGCGGCTGCCGCAGCAATTGCTCCACCTGGTGGCGTCCGTCGCGCGCGGCGTCCACGTCCGACGCCGCGGCACGGCGCGCCGCGCGCAAGCCTTGCAGGAATTGCCTGCGCTGCTCGGCCTCCAGCCCGTCGGCGGCAAAGCGCAGGCCGCGCGGCTGCGCGGCCGCTTGGCGCTCCACGGCGTACCAGCGATAGCCGCCACCGCCAATCGCGCCCAGCAGGAACACGTTGACCAGCACGGAGACCGCCAGCGCTACCTTGAGCCGCTTCGGCGTACGCTCGTTCATTCCTCGCTCCCGTTATGCGCCATGCCACCAAAGCCGGTCGGGGCGTAGGGCAGATCGATAGCGGCCGGCGCCGGCACCGTGGCCAGCACGGCCGAGACCAGCAACGCGCCCGCCAAGGTGCCGGCCAGGCCGACGCCGGCCAGCCCTAGCCCGGACCACCACCACGGCGCGCGCGGCGCGGGCGCGCTCGCGGCAATGCGGCGCTGCAACGCCATCTCCGGGGCGGCCACCTGATGCGCGGCCAGCAAGCGGTCGAGCGCGGCGGCTTCGGCCAGCGCGCCACGATGCCCGGGCGCGGCAGCCATGGCCTGGCCCGCGGCGCGCTCCCCTTCGGGCCAGCGTGCCGGATCGGCGCCATAGCTCTCGGTCAGTGCGCGAAATCTCTCGGGTGTCATCGCAAATCCTCATGATGGCCGTCTTGCATGAGCAAATCGCGCAGGTTGCGGCGTGCGCGAGCGAGCAAGCTTTCCAGCGCCTCGATACTGATGCCCATCAGCGCGGCGGCCTCGCCATTGGGCAACTCCTGGTAATACTGCAGCACCAGCGCCTCGCGCTGGCGCGCGGGCAGCTTCGCCAGCGCCGCGCCTACGCGCGCGCCCTGCGCCGCCGCATCCAGCGCTTCCTCGGGCCCAGCCCCGGGCGCCGCCTGCTCGGGCGCCGGCTCCATGGCCTGCTCGCGCACGCCGCGCAAGCGGTCGTAGCAAAGGTTCAGCGCCACACGATGCAGCCAGGTGTCAAAGCGCGCCCGCCCGGGTTGCCAGCGCGCGGCCTGCTTCCACAACCGCACGAAGACTTCCTGCGCCACGTCTTCCGCTTCGCCGCGGTCGCCCAGCATGCGCGTGGCCAGCGCCAGCACGCGCGGCAGCTTGCGCGAAACCATCTCGCGCACCGCGGCTGCATCATGCCTGCCGACCCGCGCCAGCAGCGCATCGTCCGGATCTGTGTCGCTCAATGGGTGTGGTTCCGCGTTGCCGGTTCGTCCTTCTCATATGCCGCGCCCCCCTGGGGCGGGCGCGGCTTGCCTCGTCAGTAAACAAAAACCGGCGCGCGATAGTGGTAATAAGCGGGCCGGGCCGGCACGATCACACAGCCGGACAACGTGACGGCGAGAAGCGCCGCGATCAGAAGGCTTTTCATCGGTTACCCCTTGCTGTGGTTACTGCCATCGCACTTGACGAATGTCGTGCCGCGCACGGCGGTCGCGCCGGTCACCGCGCCCAATGCCCTTCGACCCAGCGCCATTGCGGACCACGCGCCATCCAGTGCCCCGGCACCCAGCGGTAGCCCGCCCTGGCCGGGCGCCAATGGCCGCCCACCCAGACGTAGGCGCCATTGCGCCATTGCCAGTGGCCCGGATCCCAGACATAGCCGCCGCGCGCGGGCGGCAGGACCTCCTGGCGCATCGGCGGGGGCGCCGCGGGTGCAATCACGATGGTTTGAGCGAATGCCGGCGCCAGCGCGAACGCCGCCGTCACGGCGACGCCCAGGCGGATAAGGCGAGATGAGAGGGGCATTGGTCTGCGCATGAGAGCCTCCAGTCCATGATCCACAGCCTGGCGCGGTTTGCACGCAGGCTTGTCATTCATGTCTGTCATGTCTCTTAAACGCAGGCGGGTGGAAAAAACCGTCGCGGAAAAGCGTAAGTTTTGATTACAGCGGCGGCGCGCGGCTCACGCCACCACGTCGACGCCTTCCATCACCCACTGGCGAAAGGTCTGCAGCGCCGGCAGATGCTGTTTCTGCTCGGGATAGCAAAGGTAGTAGCCCTTCTTGCTCAGCACCCGCGCCGGATGCGCCACCACCAGCACGCCGGTGGCGAGTTCCTCCTCGATCAGGCAGCGCGGGATCAGCGCGATGCCGAGCCCCGACATCGCCGCCTGCGTCAGCAGCGAGAACTGGTCGAAGCGCGCGCCGCTCCACGCCTTGCGGGTCGCCACGCCAAGCTCGGCGAACCAGTCGGGCCAGGCTTCGGGTACGGTGGTGTGATGCAGCAGGGGAAAACGCAGCAGCGCCGAGGGCACGCGCGCCATGCCTTCCGGCTCGCCGGCCAGCAGGGCCGGGCGGCACACGGGAAGCACTTCGCGGCCAGTCATGTAGTCGGCAAGGCTGCCGGGCCACATGCCGTCGCCGAAGCGGATGGCGGCATCGAGGTCGGGCTGGGAAAAGTCGTAGCCCTGCGCGTGCGGCACGAATTCAAGGCTGACGTCGGGATGCTTCTCGAAGAATTGCGGCAAGCGCGGAATCAGCCACTTGGCGCCCAGCGTGGGCATGCTGGCGATATGCAGGGTGCCGCCGCGGCCCTGCTTGGCGATCAACTCCACCGTGGCGGCCTCGATCTCGGTCAGGCTCGGGCGGATGCGGTCCAGGTAGCGCTGGCCGGCATCGGTCAGCATCAGGCGCTGGCGCACGCGCTCGAACAGTTCCACGCCAAGGAAGGCCTCCAGGCTGCGCACCTGCTTGCTCACGGCACCCTGGGTGACGTGGAGCTCCCGCGCCGCGGTGGTGAAGCTGTTGTAGCGTGCGGCAGCCTCGAAGGCCTGCAATTCAGTCAGCGACGGACATAAGCGTCGCATAGATAACCCCTTACTTCACTACCAAACGGAATGATCGCACGATTTTATTTCGTTTGCGGTGTGCCTGCACGAACAAGCAGAATCAGGGAAGCCTTTCTTTTCCGCGCTTTCACCGCTTTCACCGCTTTAATCGCTCTCCTTCTCTCCTCCCTCCATTCAGGAACCGAACCATGCAACGCCGTAACATGCTCCGCCTCCTTGCCGCCGCCACTGGCGCCGCCGCCGCCGGCCTGTCGCTGTCGGCCGCTGCCCAGGGCACGTACCCGACCAAGCCGATCTCGCTGGTTGTGCCGTTCCCGGCAGGTGGCACCACCGACATCGTGGCGCGCATCGTGGCCGACAAGCTCGGCCAGCAACTGGGCCAGACCGTGGTGGTGGACAACCGCGGCGGCGCCGGCGGCAGCATTGGTACCGGTTACCTGGCCAAGGCCGCGCCGGACGGCTACACCCTGGGCATCGCCACCGCGTCCACGCACGGTATCAACCCGGCCGTGTACCCGCGCCTGTCGTACGACGCCACCAAGGACTTCACCACCATCACCAACCTGGCTTCGGTGCCCAACGTGATGAGCATCAACCCGGCGGTGAAGGCCAACGACATGAAGGCCTTCATCGCGCTGGCCAAGGCCCAGCCGAACAAGATGGCCTACGGCTCGGCCGGCAACGGCAGCGTCTCGCACATGATGGGCGAGCTGTTCAAGATGAGCAGCAAGACCGAGCTGCTGCACGTACCTTACAAGGGCGTGGGCCCGGCGCTCAACGACGCGCTGGCCAACCAGGTGCAGGTGCTGTTCGACAACCTGCCGTCCTCGCTGCCGTTCATCGAAGGCGGCAAGCTGCGCGCCCTGGCCGTGGCCTCGCCCAAGCGCGTGCCGGCCCTGCCCAACGTGCCGACATTTGCCGAACTCGGCCTGCCTGAAGTCAACGACGCCGCCTGGTTTGGCCTGATCGCACCGGCCAACCTGCCCGCCGACGTGCAAGCCAAGCTGCACGACGCCACCGTCAAGGTACTGGCGCTGCCAGAAGTAAAGGCTAAGCTGGAGAAGCTGGGCGCGGTGCCGGTTGGCAACACGCCGGCGCAATTCGCCGCGCAGATCAAGTCCGAAGTGGCGAAGAACAAGCGCATCGCCGCCGCAGCCAAGATCACCCTGGATTAAACGACGCACATCATGACGGAAGCAGACCGAAAGACCGGGCTCAGCCCTTACCTCCTGCAACTGCCGCAAGGCGAGAGCAGCCCGCTCTTTCTCGATTCGCCGCATAGCGCTACCAGCTACCCGGCCGATTTCCGGCCGGCGGCCGGCTTGCCCCTGCCGCTGCTGCGCCAGGCCGAAGACACCTTCGTCGACGAGTTGTACGCCGACGCTCCCGCACGCGGCATTGCGCTGCTGTGCGCGGGCTTCCCGCGCAGCTACCTCGATGCCAACCGCGGCATCGAGGAAATCGATGAAGCCGTGCTCGACGCGCCCTGGCCCGGCCCGCGCCAGGAAACCTCCAAGACCCGTCTTGGCAAGGGCCTGGTGTGGCGCGTGCTGGATACCGGCGAGGCCATCTACGACCGCAAGCTGAGCGTGGCCGAGGTGCAGGCGCGCATTGCGCAGTACTACCTGCCCTACTACGCGCAACTGCAAAAGCTGGCCGACCAGGCCATCGCCACGCACGGCAGCGCCTGGCACATCAACTGTCACTCGATGCCCAGCCAGGCGGCGCAGTACGCCACCGAGCATCCCGGGCTGCAGCATCCGGACTTCGTGGTGGGCGACCGCGACGGCACCACCTGTGACACGCGCTTCACGGACCGCGTGGAAGGCGTGCTCAAGGAGATGGGCTACGACGTCTGGCGCAACCACCCCTACAAGGGCGTGGAAATCGTGCGCGTGGTGGGCCAGCCGGCGCAAAAGCGCCACAGCCTGCAGCTTGAGATCAACCGCAAGCTGTACATGGACGAAGTCGGCCTGGTGCACAACGCGGGCTTCGGCAAGCTGAAGGCAGACCTCAACGCGCTGCTGGACGACCTCAAGGCCTTCGTCAAGACAATCTGAGCGGGTTCAGCGTTTTCGCATTTGAGGGCGTTGAACACTGGGAGGCCCGCCGCGCATTGCGTGGCGGGCCCAACCGGCACCCGCGCCGGGCTCACTCGTGCCTCACGCTTGCATCACCCCTCGCGCCGCCATCCCCGGGCGGCCCGTGCAGCCGGGCAAAACACTGCCCTGCGCTGCACTCTGCTGCACATCCGGCATGCATTCCCTTCGGGTAGAACCCTTAAGTCGGGAGATTTCGGAACTTTGCCGCATGGGTTTCCTCTATCATGGCAGACCTTTGCCAACCCCTTACGCTCCAAAGCAAGACGATCCCGTGATCCGACGAATCTCTGACCTCCTCAGCAGCCGGCTGTGTGCGCTCGCTGCTGCAGTGGCAGGTGCGATCGCCCTGGTGGGCTGCGCCGATACCCCGCTCAATGATCGCGACGCCGTGATGTCCCCCAGCGTCGCCACCCCGGCAGCCGCTGCCAACTCCGCATCCACCCGCCCCGCGCCGACCCCGCCCGCCACCGCCGCACCGCCCACCAAGACAGTGACCCTGCCCGCGCAAGGCCGCGTGAGCCTGGCCGAGTACCGTGCGCAGATGCGCGAGCAACTGATGCAAACGGAGAACGCCAGCGCGGATGTGGCCGATTGCGCCGCGCACGCCAGCTGGGTCGTGCCCCGCTCGGCCACCTACGACGCCTTGAAGATCCCCACCGGCGCGCTCGGCGCCGGCCAGGCTACCGTCGAGCCATGGGACGGCCGCTTCTCGCAAGGCAAGCAAGCGGTGCCGGTCAGCTCGGTGGTGACATTTTCCGCGACCGCCCACAAGCGCCGCGCCGAAGCCCAGTGGGAACCGGTCAAGGTACGCTGCGGCTATGCCGACGGCATGATGCTGGCCTATGAATTGCTCGATGGCAGCGGCACCGTCATCAGCGAGCCGGCAGCCGCGCCCGCCGTACGCAGCAGCAGCACGCGCCAAGCCACCAGCGGCAAGGGCCGCAAGGGCAGCAAGGCAAGCAAGTCCAACTCGGGCAAGTCCGCGAAGGCAACCGCGTCCTCTTCCAGGTCGGGCAGCAGCAAATCGACCGCGAAGAGCAGCAGCGCCAAGACCACCAGCAAGTCGACTACCAAGAAGACACACTGAGTGCTGCCCAGGCGCTGCCAGCCCTGCGCATGGAGCCGCCCGGCACCTGGCCACCTGAGTGGCGGCCAGGTGCCAGATCGCGCCCTCAGCCCAGTTGCGCCAGCACCGCCTGCAGCATCGCAGCGCCCAGCAGGGCGCTGCGCGCGCCATTCCAGCCCACCGCCGGATCGGGCTGGTCGGCATTGTCCTTGAATGGCATCTCCAGCGTCAGCGACAGGCAGCCAAAGGTATGGCCGATGTACTTCGAGGCCAGTTTGAGCGCGTCCTGGTTGTACTTGCTGGCGGCGTAGCCGTGCACATCCTGGAAGTCCGGCGTGGCGCGCTTGAACGCGTCGATGAAACGCAGTTGCTCGGCCTTCTGCACCTCGGTAAAGCCGGGCAGCATCTCGCTGCCCGCGACGAAGTTATAGGGCAGGCCCTCGTCGCCATGGATGTCGAAGAACATGTCGCAGCCGGTGGCCTCGATGGCACGGCGCACGTGATACACCTCCGGGCTGGTCTGCTCGCTGGGGGCCATCCATTCGCGGTTGAGGTTGGCGCCAGCCGCATTGGTGCGCAGGTTGCCACGCGCCGAGCCGTCGGGGTTCATGTTCGGCACGATATGGAACACGGCGCGCTCCAGCAGGCGGCGCGCCACGGGGTCGCCGGCCCACATGCCAGTGCCCGTCAGGCGCTGCAGCACGCCCTCGCAGAACCATTCCGCCATGGATTCGCCGGGATGCTGGCGCGCGATCATCCAGATGGCCTTCTTGCCGTCGCCAGGCGTGCCGACCGTGACCGCGGTCATGTCGCGGCCATCCACCGTGCTGCCCAGGTGTGACAGCCGCGCCAGCGGCGAACGCTGGCAAGTGGCTAGCAGGGACAGGTGGCGGTCCTCGGAGTACGGCTCGAAGTAGGCCAGCCACACGCTGTCGTGCTCGGGCGTGAAGGCCACCGTCATGGTGCTGCCATCGAAGCTGGTCGGCACGCGGAACCATTGCGCGCGGTCATAGGAGGCCACGGCTTGGTAGCCGCGCCAGCCGTCGGGGTAGGTGCAGTCGCCGGCATTGAGAAACTGCAGGCGGCATGCCTGGCCAGCCGCGCCCTGCAGCCGGAAATGGAACCACTGGCGGAACTCTGCATGCGAGTCGGCCCGGATGCGCAGGCGGATGTCGCTCGCCTGCGCAAGCGATTCGACTTCAATCGCGCCCGAATCGAAGCTGGCGGAAATATGCAGGGCTGAACTCATGATGTGGCGTCTCGGAGGGTTCGGGCCGGGATGCCTGTAGGCCATCCCTGGCACTGGGTTCGGGGGCGATAGGGCGTAGCCGGCGCAGCGTGCGTCAGTCTTCCAGGCGGCGGCGGAAGACCCAGCGGGCGTCGTCGGATGCCGCGGCATCAAAGGCGTAGCCATGCTCGGCGAAACGCTTGAGCTTGGCCGGCTCGGTGATGCGATGCGTCACCGCGTAGCGGGCCATGAAGCCGCGCGCCCGCTTGGCGTGGAAGGAAATGATCTTGTAGCGGCCGCCCTTCCAGTCCTCGAACACCGGCGTGACGATCCTGGCGCCAAGCACCTTGGGGCGCACCACCTTGAAGTATTCCTCGGAGGCCAGGTTGACCAGGGCCGGGCTGCCTTCTGCCTTCTGTGCCTTGAAGTCATCGTTGAGCAACTGCGTGACGTCATCGCCCCAGAACGCATAAAGATCCTTGCCCGCCACGTTGTCCAGGCGCGTGCCCATCTCCAGGCGGTAGGGCTGCATCCAGTCGAGCGGGCGCAGCACGCCGTACAGGCCGGACAGGATGCGCACATGCTTCTGCGCGAAGCCAAGGTCATCGTCCGACAGGCTGGATGCGTCGAACCCCTCGTACACATCGCCGTTGAAGGCGAGCACGGCCTGCTTGCTGTTGGCCGCGGTAAATTCCGGCGACCAGTCGCCGTAGCGGGTGGCGTTGAGCACCGCGAGCTTGTCGGAGATGTCCATCAGCGCCCCGATATCCTGCGGCGCGAGCTTGCGCAGACGCTCGATCAACACCGCCGAACGGTCGATAAAACGGGGCAGCGTATGGGTCTTCAGACGCGGGGGCGTCTCGTAGTCGAGCGACTTGGCAGGGGACAAGACGATGAGCATGGCAAAATCGCGGCAAACACAAAGGCCAGATTGTAACGAATGCACCCCGACTCTACCGCAGTACCCCTCAATTCCCCGCCGTCCCCACAGGCCAACCCCGTCGCCGGCCCGCCGGCACCGCGGGTCGTGCTCGACTCCAACATCTGGGTCGACCTGCTGGTCTTTGCGGATCCGCACGTCGAACCGATCCGGGCCGCGCTGGACACCGGCGCCATTGCCGCGGTGATCCGCGCCGATTGCCGCGAGGAGTTGCGCCGAGTGCTGGCTTATCCGCAATTTGCCCATTTTGGTGTCGATATTCCCGCCGCCATGGCCACTGTCGACCGGCTGACCGCCCTCATCGCCATCCCGGAAGAAGCCGACATCGCGGCGGCCCGCCTGCCGCGCTGCCGCGATACCGACGACCAGAAGTTCATCGAGCTGGCGCACTTTGCCCAGGCCGCCTGCCTGGTCTCCAAGGACAAGGCCGTGCTCAAGCTCAAAGGCCGCCTGCGCCGCCAGAGCGGCGTGGATATCCTGCTGCCCCAGGCCTTCGCCAACTGGCTGACGGCGCGCGAGGAGGCCGCGGCACAGGCGCCGGCCGATCCCCGCTAGAATGCCAGCATCGTTTTCCGCCCATCCCGACCGCCCAGCCTGACGCAGCTTCCCATGCCCACGAACCTTTCCGCCCAGCCCGGCACCCTTGCTCCCCTCACGCCGCCGGCTTCGCGCCTGCCCAAGGTCGGCACCACCATCTTTACCGTGATGTCGGCGCTGGCCGCCGAGCGCAATGCCGTCAACCTCGGCCAGGGCTTCCCGGATTTCGACTGCGACCCGAAGATCGTCGATGCCGTCGCGCACGCCATGCGCGCTGGCTTGAACCAGTACCCGCCGATGGCGGGCGTGCCCAAGCTGCGCCAGGCCATCGCCAGCAAGATCGGCAAGCTGTACGGCCATGCCTATGACTGGGACAGCGAGATCACGGTCACCGCGGGCGCCACCCAGGGCATCCTGACCACCATCCTGTGCGCCGTGCATCCGGGCGATGAAGTGATCGTGCTGGAACCCTGCTACGACAGCTACATCCCCGCGATCGAAATGGCCGGTGGCAAGGTCGTGTCGGTGGCCCTTGACGCGCCGCACTTCCACATCCCCTTTGACCGCCTCGCCGCCGCGATCACGCCGCGCACGCGGATGCTGCTGATCAACACGCCGCACAACCCCACCGGCACCATCTGGCGCGCCGGCGACATGGATCGTCTGGCCGCACTGCTGGCCGGCACCGACATCCTGCTGCTGTCAGACGAGGTGTACGAGCACATGGTGTTCGACGGCCAGCCGCACCAGTCGGTATCGCGTCACCCCGAGCTGGCACGGCGCAGCTTCGTGGTATCGAGCTTCGGCAAGACCTACCACGTGACTGGCTGGAAGGTGGGCTATGTGGCCGCGCCGGCCGCGCTCTCGGCCGAGTTCCGCAAGGTGCACCAGTTCAATGTGTTCACGGTGAACACCCCGGTGCAACATGGCCTGGCCGACTACATGGCGGACCCGGCGCCCTACCTGGACCTGGCGACCTTCTACCAGGCCAAGCGCGACTTCTTCCGCGCCGGGCTGGCCGGCACGCGCTTCAAGCTGCTGCCGTCGGACGGCACCTACTTCCAGTGCGTGGACTACTCCGCCATCTCGGACATGAGCGAGGCGGATTTCTCGATGTGGCTCACGCGCGAGATCGGCGTGGCGGCGATCCCCGTCTCGGCCTTCTACTCCCAGCCGCGCGAGTCCGGCGTGGTGCGCTTCTGCTTTGCCAAGAAGGAAGAGACGCTGGCGCTGGCGCTGGCGCGGTTGAAGGCGCTGTAGGCACCGCTCTGGCCAGCGAAAAAAGCGCCCGCGGCATGCCGCGGGCGCTTTTCTTTTTGCTTTGTGCAAACCCTTCGCTTACTTCCGGCCGCTCAGCATCAGCTCGGTATTCGCCTTGCGATCCTCATTCACCTTTTGCACCGTCGGGCGCTCCGACATGCGCTTGAGGTACTCCTTGACCGGCAGGTCGGCCAGCATGTCCGTACCGTAGATGATCTTGGTGCAAGACGAGATCAGCGGAAAGTGCACCACCGCGGCGCAGTCCGCCAGCGTAAAGGTGTCGCCCGCCAGGTAGGGCGAGAACTTCGCCAGCTTGGCGAAGGCGGGGATATAGCGCTCCAGCAGCTTTTTCTGGCGTTCCTTGACGCCGTCGCTGACCTTGCCGCCGAAAAACGCTTCAGCGTAAAGCTCGCGCGCGGTCAGCTCCAGGTACAGCTCCAGGAAGGTCACCAGCTCGCGCACCTTGGCCGCCTCGTAGGGGCTGGCGGGCAGCAGCGGCGTTTGCGGGTAGGTCGCCTCGATGTAGGCGTCCAGTACTTCGGACTCGCATAGCGGGCCGTGATCGGTGATCATGTAGGGCACCTTGCCCAGGGGGGTGGCTTCGAGATCGGTCTTGCCGATCCAGGCCAGCTCCTCCTCGAACGGCAGGTTCTTTTCCAGCAAGGCCAGCTTGACCTTGTTGTAGTAGTTGCTGGCGGCAAAACCACAGAGTTTCAGCATGTCGTCTCTCTCCTCGTTATGGCGTGATTGGCGTGATTGGCAACCCACCGGGTGGATCGCGATGAAATCAGGGGCTAAGGTACCCTGCCCACACACAGGCAAGCAGGCATTGTGTGCCATGACAGACTCTGGCGGTCCGCGTTGGCCGATCAGCGCACGCCGCCTGCATCGCCCCACTGTCGCGGATGATGCAAAAAACGTACGATCGTGCTAATTTAACCACACTTTTCTGGACGCACTATGAGCACTTTCACCATTGACTCGCTAGGCATCGTCGGCACCGGTGCCATGGGCCGGGGCATTGCCCAGATCGCCGCGCAGGCCGGGCTGACCGTCCGCCTGTACGACACCAACCCGCAAGCCGTGGCAGCCGCCCGGCAATACCTGCAGGATACGTTCGCCAAGCTGACCGAAAAAGGCAAGATGAGCGCCGAGGACGGCGCCGCCGCGCTGGCCCGCGTGCTGCCCTGCAATGCGCTGGAAGACCTGGCCGGCTGCGACATGGTGCTCGAGGCCATCGTCGAGAAGCTCGAAGTCAAGCGTGACCTGGTCGCCAAGCTCGAAGCCGTCCTGCGTACGGATGCCGTGATTGCCTCC